>JAKAEN010000083.1 GCA_021818355.1 Actinomycetes bacterium
AACCCTCTCCCCCACCGCCACCCCCGCCCGGGAAGCGGCCACCGTGGCGGTCACCACCCTGCCCCGGCCCACCACCGCGGCCTGGGCCTCGGGGGGAATGCCTCTGGCGATGAACGGCCAGGCGGGGGCGAAGAGGACCAGGGTACGCGGAGAGGGGGCGGGGGCGAAGAGTTCTCCCTGGCCCCGGGCGTTGCGGCGGCGCCCGCTCATGGCGCCACCAGGCGCGCGGTACGGCCCGGCCCCCTCTTGTTCGCGCCCACCTCCACAACCACGCTGCGGGAGCCGAGCGGATCCAGCGGCTCGGCCGTCCAGAGCGAGCCTCCGGCAAAGAGCGAGAAGTCGCTCCGCTCCGGCCAGGCCGGGCGGCCGGAGCGGGAGAAGACGATCAGCACGGACCGCTCCCGCCTGGCCCTCTCGGCCAGGCGGCGAGCGCGGACCGCGTCCCGCATCGGCCCGATCACCACCAGATCGAAGCCGTCCAGCATGACCGAGGCGACGTCGGCGGCCTCCTGCGGCGGGCACTGGACAGTCACCACCCGGCCCAGATCCACCCCCAGGCCGGCGGCGGCCGCATAGCCGAGGTGATCGAGCCCCACCACGGCGGCCCAGCCGCCCTTGGAGGTCGGGAGGGCGAGGAGGGAGAACAGCAGCGTCGTCGCCCCACTGCCGGGCATGCCCCCTATGAGCCCGACCGATCCCCGGCGCAGATAGGAGCCGGGAAAGAGGGGCTCCAGCCAGGAGGAGACCTCCATGGTCTGGCCGGCCGCAAGGGCCTGAGGGGTGGTTACTGACCTGAGATCGGCGAGGGCCAAATTTCCCATAGGCCAATTATATCGAACATATGTTCGATCCCCTAGATCCCATGCGCAAAAGGGCCCGGACCCGTTCCAGGGCCCGGGCGAACGGAAACGGCCGGCCCCGGGTTTCCCCGGAACCGGCCGTGCCTGGTGGAGAGACTATTCCCGCACTAGTCGGCAGCCATCGCCACGATCGGCTGGTTCAGCCTCATTCCGCCGGTCGAGCCGAGGAACGTGGCCGCACCGAAGCTGAAGACGCCGCCGTCCCTGGCAACCAGCCAGTATCCGTTGGCATCAGGAACGGAGGCCATGCCGACCACCGGGGCGTTCAGCCTGGTTCCGCCCATGGAGCCGTAGAAGCCCGCGTCACCGAAGCTGAAGATCCCGCCGTCGGAGGCGACCATCCAGTAGCCGTTGCCCGAAGGTGTCACCGTCATGCCGACGACCGGCTGATTGAGCTTCAAGGCGCCGGTGGAGCCGTAGAAGGCGGCATCGCCGAAGCTGAAGATCCCGCCGTCCTTGGCGACCAGCCAGTAGCCGTTACCGGAGGGCGTGACCGCCATGCCCACGATGGGCTGGTTCAGCTTCATGGCACCCGTGGAGCCGAAGAAGGTGGCATCGCCGAAGCTGAAGACACCTCCATCGGAGGCCACCAGCCAGTAGCCCTGCCCGTCATGAGTGCCGGCCATGCCCACTATGGGCTGGTTCAGCTTCATGGCGCCGGTGGAGCCGAAGAAGGAGGCGTCACCGAAGGTGAAGACGCCGCCGTCCTTGGCAACCATCCAGTAGCCGTTGCCACTGTTGGAGTTGGCCATGCCCACCACGGGCTGGTTGAGCTTGGTTCCGCCCATGGAGCCCATGTACGGGGAGGTTCCGAAGTTGAACACGCCGCCGTCAGACGCCGCGAAGCGGTATCCGGTGCCGCGCGCCGTCACGTTGAAGGCGCCCGCCATGGCCGCGGTATCGCTGCCGGGGTTCATGATCGAGACGTCACGCGTTCCGGTGGTGGTCACCGCCGAGACGTCGACCTTCAGGTCGAGCTGAGTGGAGGAGATCCAGGTAACCGAAGTCACCGTGGTCCCGTCGCCCAGGCTCACCGGCAGGTCACCCTCAGCAAACGGCTTGCTGAAGTTGGTCCCGGTCACCGTGATGCTCTGCGCATTGCGCCCGCGTCCCGCCGAATTCGGGGTCACGCTGGTCACCGTCGGGGCTCCGAAGGTCCGCACGTAGATCGCCGACTCGGTGCTGACTCCGGTCGTGCCTTCCTCGGTGGAGACGGTACGATCGCCGGTCAGGTTGCCATTGGAGGAGAAGGACACGTAGCGGCCGTCATAGGTGATGTCCGGGTCCTGCCCGTTGATCAGATCGACGGTGGCTCCAGTGTGGCCGTCCACCTTGGTGCCCGTGGCGTCCGTCCCGGAGGAGTTGGCCACGCTGTCCCTGGTCACCGTGTTGTTGACCAGGTCGTAGGAGTAGACATCCATCACGCCGTTGACGTCGTCAGGGGTCAACGGGGCGAATGACTGGAAGGCCACGAAGCTGCCGTTGCCACTGATCTGCGGGGCGGCACCGGCCGGAGGAGTCAGGGTGTAGTCAGTCGGCACAGCTGTCGCCTGGCTGCCATCCGCATTCACACTGACCCTGGTGATGGTCCCGGTCTGGGTATCCTTCACGAACGCGTCGGTCTGGGCGTTGGTGTCCCCTGCCACCAGATTGGTGGCATCGGAGTCGAAGGCCACATAGCGGCCGTCGTCAGAGATGGAGGGGACTCCGACCACCGCGCTGTTGGCGTCACCAAGGGCGCCGGCGGCATCGGTGCTCACCACCGTGTTCGTGCCGGTCTGCATGTCGTGCACGAACACCTGCTGTCCGGAGGTGGTGGCTCCGGGGATCAGGTTGGTGGCCTGCGAGGCGAAGACGACGTAGTGCCCGTCAGGGGTTATCGACGGGTAGATCGAGTTGCCCGCTCCGAGCGTCGCCACCCCATCCGCGACGGTTGCGCTGACCGGTATCACTGCACCGGTCTTGGTGTCGTAGGCGTAGATCTCGGTCGGCGTTCCACCGGTTGAGGAGTACTGGCCGGCGAGAAGCGCCGTGGACTGGAAGACCACGTAGGTCCCGTTCTGGGAGACCGACGGGAAGTCCGACAGGCCGGAGCCCTTGACTCCGTTGGCGTCGACACTCACCAGCTTGGTGGTGCCGGTCTTGGCGTCATAGAGATAGACCTGCCGGTCGCTGCCGTACAGGGACCAGGCCACATACCGCCCGTCGGGGCTGATGGCCGGGTTCTGGTCCATGGAGGCGTCGATCTTCTTGCTGGTGTTCTTCATGTGATCGACGAGGTATACGCCTTGATCGGCCTTTGAACGTCCGATCATCACCAGGTAGCGGCCGTCCTCCGACATGGCCTGAGCCTCACGGGAACTCGTACCGCTTACCAGGCTCGCGTTGGCGATGAGCACCTCGTCGGCGGCCGCGGCCGGCGCCACCCCGGAGTAGGCGACCAGCCCACTTACCAGGAATCCCGCCGCCGCGACTGACGAAAGCATTCGCTTCGAGCTTGACATTGCTGTCACCCACTTTCAAGGGGCGAAAGAACTTCACATCCTCCCCGGGCCGCTTCGGGCGCTATGGGCAAGGATCGATCGAAAACGGCCAATCAGGGTGGCCGTGGCGCCCACGAAGGGCTCCTGCATCTCTTCGGAGAGTGCATCGCACCCCCCTTTCACCGGCTACTAACAGCGCTGGAAGGCTGTCAAATGGTTGTCTTCCGCCGCGAGCAGGTTCTTGAGAGCCGTCGTCGCGTCGGCATAGCTGGTGACTTGAGGGATGTACTGGTTGTAGAGCGCGATCATGTTCTGCTCGGTGGTAACTCCGAGCTGGCATGCCGTTGTGTACCCGGCGGGCGCCGGGGCTCCTGTGAAGGGGCCGGATGGAAGCGTGACGCCGTGGTTCTTGGCCACGCCGGCCAGCGTGGTCAAATGGGTGCCCTCGGCTTGGGCGATGGTGGCGAACGGACCCACCTCGCCATAGGCGAGCACGACGTTGTTGTAGGTCGCCTTGGCAACGGCCTCGGCGGTGTAGAGCTTGGTGATGGCGTCGACCAGCGCCGGGTTGGCGGGCTGGGACGAACTGGGGGATGGGTTAAGTGTGCTTCCAGTGGAGCCGCGAACGGTCGAGGTGGTGCCCTGAGACGCGGTGCTGGGCGAAGAGGAGGACGAAGGGCTTCCCGATCCGCAGGCCGCGGCCCCGATGCCCAGAATTCCCACCACTGCCATGATCCGGGTTGCTCGTGCCATAGTGCGCCTCGATGCTTTTCTTTCCTTTGCATCAGAAGCTAAGGAGGTAGGAGGATCCCCACTAGGGCAATTGGTCCCGCCCACCGACCAAAAGGGTCACCAAGCCGTGCACTCCCGGTCGGGATCCATGGCGGAGGCCATCGTTACCCATTTGGCGCCCGGCCGGGCGCGCGACGAAAGGACGAGCGGGTTACACACGCTCCCCCAAGCCCGACCGGCTTAACGCCGGCGCCGGGCCGGAGGCTCAGGCCCCGGCACCGGGCTGGCGTACCTCCACGGAGATCGGCAGCCCGTTGCGCACGCTCTCGGTCACCACGCAAAAGTCCTCGAAGAGGTCCAGGCAGCGGCCGAGGCGCGAGATGTCGCCCTCGAGCTCCGGATCTATGGCGACGGCTATTGAGCCCACCCTTAGGCGGCCCTTCTCGTTCCTGGCCATGGTAACGGTGGCGGTGGTCTTCAGGCTCTTTACGTCCACCCTCGCCTTGCGAAGGCAAAAGAGCAGGCTGGCGGAGAGGCAGTTGGCTACCGCAGAGGCGAGGACCCGGGAGGCGTTGGGGCCGTTGCCCTCACCCAGGGGAACCGGTTCGTCCATGAAGAGCTCGGGCTCGCCCTCGGGGTCGAAGCTGACCGCGAAACGATAGCCATCCAGTAGCTCGAGATTCACCTCGAAGCTCATCGACTCGGACTGCTCCTCTGCCGCCATCTTGGCTCCTATCCTCGCCGCCCCGGTTGCGGGGTGTCACCCGGCGGCCGCACCGGCCGTCAAACAAAAGGTAGTAAACCGCGAGGCGCGCAGACAATTCCTGACACGCTCAGGCGACCGAAGAGGCCGCCGTCCCGAAGCTCTCCCACATCCTGGAGTACAGCCCGCCCGCCTCGAGCAGCTCCTCGTGCGAGCCGACCTCGGTGATCCTTCCGTGGCGCATGACCACGATCCGATCGGCCATGGCCGCGCTCGGGAGGCGGTGGGCGACCATCACCGAGGTGCGCCCTCCGGCGACTACCCGCATGGCCTCGGCCACCTTGCGCTCGGTGGCCAGGTCGAGATTGGCCGTCGCCTCGTCCAGAAGCAGAAGGGCCGGCGAGGCCAGGTAGGCGCGGGCCAAGGCGATGAGCTGGCGTTGCCCTGCGGAGAGGGCGCGCCCTCTCTCGCTCACCTGGTAGCCGTACCCGCCCGGCAGCCTGGAGATAAAGTCGTGCGCCCCGACCGCGCGCGAAGCGGCCTCGATCTCGGCGGAGGTGGCGTCATCGGAGGAGAAGGCGATATTCTCGGCCACGCTGGCCGAGAAGAGGAACGGCTCCTGGGGGACGTAGGCGACCTGGCGCCGATAGGCGTCCAGGTCCAGGCGCCGCAGGTCGACCCCGTCGACAAGGACGGCGCCGGCGGTGGGGTCGTAGAAGCGCGCCAGCAGCTTGACCACGGTGGTCTTTCCCGCCCCGGTCTCCCCCACCAGCGCCACGGACTCTCCCGGGCGGAACTCGAAGTCGAAGCCGTCGAGCGCCGTCGGCGCCTCGGGCGCGTACGCGAAGGAGACCCCCTGGAAGCGGATCCTCCCCGTGATCCGGCCCGGATCGACGGGGGACTCGTCCACCGGGGTGCTCACCGGGGTGCGCATCAGCTTGCCCACCTGGCCAATGGCCACCTGGGCCTGCTGCCACTGGTCGAAGGTCTGGGAGAGCTGCTGGATGGGTGAGAAGAGCTGATCGATGTAGAGGGTGAAGGCGATCACCGCGCCCACCTTGATCTGGTTGCCCGCCACCAGGCCTGCGCCCACTCCCAGCACCGAGGCGGAAGCTACATCGGAGAGGAAGAGCACGAAGGGGAAGTAGATGGCCACCAGGCGCTGGGCGCGCACCCTGGCGTCGCGATAGCCACGGCTGAGCGCGGAGAACTTCTGGGTGTTGCGGCTCTCCCGCCTGAAGGCCTGGGTGACGCGCACCCCAGAGAGGCCCTCGGCAAGGTTGGCGTTCACCGCCGCCACCCGCTCGCGGGCAAGGCGATAGGCGCGCTGGGAGCTGCGCTGGAACCAGACGGTTGCAAAGGCGAGGGGGACCAGGACCCACAGGGCGGCAAGGGTCAGCTCGGCGTTGGCGAAGAGCATCACCCCGGCCACGCCCACGAAGCTGAGCACGTTCACGAAGGCGTTTGTGATCCCCGTCTGCAGCAGGTTGGAGAGTGCATCGGGGTCGGTCGTCATGCGGGTGAGGATCCGCCCGCTCATCTCGCTCTCGTAGTAGTCCATTCCCAGATGGGCAAGGTGCGAGAAGATGCGAAGCCGCAGTGCGTAGAGCGCCCGCTCCGCGGTGATTCCCGTCACCCTGGACTGCGCCCATACCACCAACCAATCGGCCAGGGCAACCAGGAGATAGGCCGCCGAGGCCAGCACGATCACCATGGACACCTTGGCCCCCACGCCGCGGTCGATGCCTGTGCGCACCAGCGAGGGCCCGGCCAGGGAGAGAACCGTGTCCGCCGCGAGCAGGGCCAGGCCCAGCAGCAGTCCCCGGCGGAATGGCCTCAGGAAGCGGGCGAAAGAGAAGGACTGCGCCGGGGCGGTCACCGCCACCTCGTCAACCTCCGGGAGGCGGTGCTCCTCCGGCAGGCGCTCGAGCGCCTCGAGAAGCTTGGGGGTGGCCGAGAGCGCAGCACCCATCGGTCCGCCCATGCCTCCGCCACCACCGCCGCCGCGGCGGGTCATGGCCATCGGAGCCGGGGCGATCGGACGGGCCTGGGCGGGCGCGGCCGGAACCATCTCCAGCCCCTCGGCCTCCTCGGCGAGCGCGTCTCCTTCGCTGTCCATCAGCGCCCGGAAGACGGGGCTGGTCTCGGCGAGCTCCTCCTGCGTGCCCTGGGCGGCCACCTTGCCTTCCTCGAGAACGACCACGGTATCGGCCAGCTCCAGGGTGGAGCGGCGATGGGCGATCAGGAGCACGGTCCGGTCCCGCGCGAAGCGCTTGATGGATTCATGTATCGCCGACTCGGTCACCGCGTCCACGGCAGAGGTGGCGTCATCAAGCACCAGGATCTCCGGCTCGGAGATGAGCGCCCTGGCCAGAGCCACGCGCTGGCGCTGGCCGCCCGAGAGGGTGATGCCGGCCTCCCCCACCGTTGTCTCGTAGCCTTCGGGAAGGGACTCGATGAACTCCTTGGCGCCGGCCATCTCGGCCGCCCGCACGATCTCCTCCCGGCTGGCCCCCGGCTTTCCGTATGAGATGTTGGCTGCGATGGTGTCGGAGAAGAGGAAGCTCTCCTCGAAGACGACGCCGATCCTGCGCCGCAGGTCGGAAAGCTTCAGGCGTCGTATGTCGACTCCGCCGATGGTCACCGCCCCGCCGCTCACGTCATAGAAGCGGGGAAGCAGCAGGGCCAGAGTGGACTTGCCAGATCCCGACCTGCCGACTACCGCGGTCACCTTTCCCGCCTCGACCACCAGTTCGAGGCCGTCGAGCACCTTGCGCCCAGGCTGGTATGCGAAGTCCACGTCCCTGAAGGCCACGTCCCCGGAGGGAAAGTCGGTGAGCGGGTCGGCCGGATCGGTGACCAGCGGGTTGGCGTCCAGAAGCTCGAAGATTCGCTCGGCACCGGCGCGTGCCTGCTGGGAGAAGGCGATCAGCATGCTGAGCTGGCGGACCGGAGCCTGCATCTGGGTGATGTAGGAGAAAAAGACCAGGAATGTCCCGATGGTCAGATGCCCGTGCAGGGCCAGGTAGCCCCCGATGAGGAGCACCAGGGCCTGGACGATTCCGGGGATTGCCGAGAGGGTGGAGCTGAGGCCGGCCTGCAGCTTGATGAGGCGCACCCGGGCCTGGAAGAGCTCGAGCGCCGCGGAGGCGAGACGATGGATCTGAGCCCCCTCCCGCCCGAAGCCCTTCACGACCCGGACCCCGGAGATGGACTCCTCGGCGACGGTGACCACTTCGCCCTCTTTCTGCTGGGCGTCGTAGCTGGCCGGGAAGACGCGGGAGCGCAGGGAGATGGAGACCACCACCAAGAGCGGTAGCGCCAGGGTCTCCACCAGCGCCAGAACCGGCGAGAGTATGTACATCACCACCAGAGAGACGGCCAGCATCACCAGGTTCCCGGTCATAAGCGGGAGGAAGGAGAGCAGCCCCTGCACCAGCCCGATGTCGGAGTTGGCCCGGGAGACCAGCTGGCCGGTCTGCAGCTCGTCGTGGCGGGCGAAGTCCAGGCGTTGCAGGTGGCTGAAGATCCGCTCGCGCAGGTCATGCTGAACGTCGAAGGCGAGACGCCCGCCGAAGTAGCGGCGCAGGAAGGAGAGGCCGAAGCTGGCGATGGCAATGGCCACTATGAGGGCGACGTACGGGCCGGCCGACGCCTTGTGCGCCACCATCACCCGGTCGATGATGTCCCGCTCCACCAGCGGGACGACCACACCGGCCAGCATTCCCACCACCGCGGTACCCAGCGCAAGGGCAACCGAGAGGCGCTTGGCCAAGACCACCGCGCCGAGCCGGCGCACCCAGCTGGGCTTGGTAGGCGCCGGGACCGGGGCGCTCACCGGCACGTGAAGCCGCCGCGCACCGTCTCCTTGCCGGGGCTGGTCCAATTCAAAACCTTCGTCTCTCCGCTCGGCAGGCCGGCGAAGCCAGCGTCGATTGCCATCAATTCTCCAATTCCATCGGCGCCGGTAGCGGGCGCCCAAGCATTAAGCGCCCAGCGGGGCCCTCAAATTCCTATGCGGGTGCGAAGAGCGCGCAACGCGCGGTTGCCCGCGGACTCCCGATAGAGATCCGAGGCCGCCTCTAGTTCGGCCAGCTCCTCGGGCGAGAGTTCGATGTCCGCCGAGGCGGCGTTCGATTCCAGCTGCGCCACCGAGGAGGCTCCGGGGATGGCGATCACGTTGGGGTGGGAGACCACCCAGGCCAGGGCGATCTGGGCCGAGGTTGCGTCATGTGCCTTGGCCAGGCGCGCCAGGGTGGCCAAGAGCGGCTGCATACGCTCCAGAGCGTCGGGAGCGAAGTGGCGATTCATGCGCCGGATGTCGCGAGGGCGGTTGGAGCGGCCGTACTTGCCGGAAAGCACCCCTTGCTCGATGGGCGAATAGGCGATGACCACCTTGGAATTGGCGAGCGCGTAGGGCAGATGCTCGGCCTCCGGCCCCCGCTCGAGGAGGGAGTAGTGGACCTGGTTGGAGACGATCGGCGACCTGGTCAGCCGGTCCAGGCGGTCCCAGGAGGCCACGGAGAAATTGGATACCCCGACCGACCTGGTCATGCCTTTCTCCACCAGGCCGTCGAGCGCCTTGGCGAGCCGCTCGAGCCGGTCGGCGGGATTGGGGAAGTGGACCTGATAGAGGTCAATGGCATCCACGCCCAGCCGCTCTCTGCTCTTTGCGCAGCGCGAGGCGGCATAGGCAGGGGAATAGGAGAAGGGGACCAGCTTGGTGGCGACGATTGCACCGCTGGGAACCTGGGAGAGCACGGACCCTATGATCCGCTCGGAGGCGCCGAATCCGTACATCTCCGCGGTGTCGATCAGGTTGACCCCTAATTCGAGCGCGCGCTCGATGATTCTCTTGGCGGTGTCGCCGGCGTAGTGGGCGCCATAGTTCCACTCCCTGGAGCCGAACTGCCAGGTGCCCAGGCCCACGACTGAGGCCCGGGCCGGACCCAAGTCGACATATCGCATGATTCCCATGCTATTGCGACTCGGCCCGGCTCCACTTGTCTCCCATTGCCGGGCGCCGCGAACGGCTTACTTCGGAGGCATCCGCAGGGCGCCGTCCAGACGGATCACCTCGCCGTTCAGGTAACCGTTTCGCACGATCTCGCCCACCATGGAGGCGAAGTCCTCGGGAACGCCCAGACGGTGCGGGAAGGGCACGCCCGCGGCGAGCAGCTTACGGATCTCCTCGGGAAGCTGGCCCAGCAGCGGGGTGTCCATGATCCCCGGGGCGATCGTGACCACGCGGATGCCCACGGCGGCAAGGTCGCGCGCGGCCGGCAGGGTCAGGCCGACGATGCCACCCTTGGAGGCGGAGTAGGCGACCTGTCCGATCTGTCCGTCGAAGGCGGCGATGGAGGCGGTGTTCACCACCACGCCGCGCTCGCCGTGCTCGAGCGGCTCCACCCGGGACATGGCCTGGGCGGCGAGGCGAAGGACGTTGAAGGTGCCGATCAGGTTGACACGGATGACCCTCTCGAAGGAATCCAGGCTGTGAGGGGTGCCGTCCTTGGCGATGGTGCGCTCGCCGACGCCGATGCCGGCGCAGTTGACCGCGACCCTGAGAGGCGCTCTGGAAGCGGCCAGGTCCACCGCGGCCTGAACCTCGGTGGCGTCGGAGACATCGGCCATCACGTACGGG
>JAKAEN010000084.1 GCA_021818355.1 Actinomycetes bacterium
CGATTGGCTTCAATGCCGTGGCCGATGCCTCGTACCACATCCAGGTCGGGGACAACAACGTGACCCAGATCGGTGGACCAGTGGGGTGGTCAAACTTGTCGGATGTCCGAGCAAAGACGAACATCCAGGACCTCGACCTCGGGCTCGACTTCGTGATGGCGCTGCGGCCGGTGTCGTTCACGCTCAAGCAGGGCAACGGCCGGACGGACCTGGGTTTTGTTGCCCAGGACGTCGAGACGCTGCTCGGCGACGGTTACAACGTGCTCGGGATCGGCGCGGACAAGGACCGCACGTTGTCGCTGCGCTACACCGACTTCATCGCTCCGATGGTCAAGGCGATCCAGGAACAGCAAGCCCAAATCGAAGACCAGAAGACCGAAATTGCTGCCCTGAAGGCACGGCTGACTGAAGTGGAGGAGTTGAAGGCGGAAGTCAAGAGCCTGATGGCGGGGCTGAAAGTAGCGGCGAAGACCGTCCGGCCCTGAGGGTTGAGGCCGAATGTTCGGGGCCCGGGGTTCGGGAAAGGTGAGAGGAGCATGGCGCTCGCCCTCACCCCATCACTCAGCTGTCAACGCCCGCGCCTGGAACTGGAACGGCGATGTTACGATAAGCGGCAACTCGTGATGCGGCGGCTGTGCGGAGGTGGCCGACGCGTCACCGGTGGAGGATGCCATGAGGGTCGCGATTGGCCGCATCGGGCTGGTTCTGCTCGTAGGTGCGCTATCCGTCGCTAACGCCCCGGCGCAGGGGGCGGGCGGTGCTCTCGCCGCTGGGCTGAAAGCCTATGAGGCGAACGACTACGCGAAGGCACTCGAGATCTGGAAGCCTCTCGCCGAGGCGGGCAACATCGAGGCGGAGTTCTACCTCGGTTACATGTACGAGATGGGGCAGGGGGTCGTCGCCGACCCGGAGGTGGCGGTCAACTGGTACCGGAAGGCGGCGTCCCTCGGCCACGCCAAGGCGCAATACGACCTCGGCCTCGCCTACCTCAAAGGACATGGCGTGAAGCTCGATCCCGTCGAGGCCGCGCGCTGGCTCGAGAAGTCGGCCAAGCAGGGCCACGCTCCCGCCCAATTCGCCATCGGACTGCTCTACCTCAAGGGAAGTGGCGTTGCCAAGGATGAGGCGGCCGGCGCGTCCTGGGTGCTCTCTGCCGGGCAGCAGGGGTACGTCCCTGCAGAGGAAGTTCTGGGTTCACTTTTTGCGCAGGGCGTGGGCGTGGAGAAGGACCTCACCAAGGCAGTGACATGGCTACGTGCGGCCGCCAAGCAGGGTAGCCCGGAAGCGGTCTACCGCCTCGCACAGCTCAACCCGGCGGCCGGAGCGAAGCCGGGGGAGGCCGGCACGCTGGAGAAGATCAGGCGTGCCGCCGAGCTCGGCTACCCCCAGGCGCAGTACGACCTCGCCGCCGCGCTCGCCGAGGGAAAGGGCGTGGAGAAGAACGAAGCCGAGGCGGTGGAGTGGCTGCGCAAGGCGGCCGACCAGGGACACCCGCGCGCGTGCTACGACCTTGGCCACATGATCGCGGAGGGACAGGGTGTGGCGAAGGACCCGGCCAAGGCGGTCGAGCTCTACCGGCGCGCTGCCGCGAACGATTTTCCGGAAGCGCAGTACGCGCTCGGACTCGCACTCACCACCGGCACGGGGACGGCCCGCAAACCCGAGGAGGGTTTTTCGTGGATTCTGAAAGCGGCCGAGTCCGGCCTCGCAAAGGCGCAGTACGCCGCGGGCTCCATGTACGTGGATGGGCTGGGGGTGGGCCGCGACTATGCGCAGGCGATGACCTGGTTCAAGCGCGGAGCCGACCAGGCCGACGCCGATTCCATGTACGGGCTCGGCAACCTCTACGCCAACGGCTGGGGGGTGGCGAAGGACCCTAAGGAGGGGACGAAGTGGTACTGCGCCGCGGCCCGGCACGGCCAGTCCTGGGCGCTCAAGATGTTCCGGGGCCGCAAGCTCGACGATGTTTGCCCTGCCCCGTCGAGCCAGCCAATGCCAAGCCAGGTGCCGCCGAGCCAACCGACGCCGCGGGCGCGCTGAGTGTTTCGCTCAACCACCAATCGTGGCGACGCCCGAGCCGGGAAGAGCTGGGTTCGGCAGGGGCGCGCCATGGTTCTGATGGTGCCGCACATAAAGAAGCGGCCCGCCGGGTTTCCCTGGCAGGCCGCTCGGGGATACCTCATGCAGACTCAGTACACGTAGTGCAACCCGAGTGCCTTTGAGAGGAAGACGGCCATCTGGGCACGAGTGACCGGGCTCTCGGGGCAGTATAAGCCGCCACCGCAGCCGCCGGTGATGCCGGACGCGGCCAGGGCTTCGACGTACTGAAACGCCCAGTAGTTCGTCGGGACGTCGGTGAAGGTCGCTGTCCCCGGCGCCGGGGAAACCTGGAGTTTGTAATAGACCATCATCTTGTAGATCTTGGTTGTCCCGCTAGTGATTGCAAGGAATGAGTACGTGTTGGCGCTGGGGCTGTTGTCGATGACCTCGGTGAACGGTCCCCACTGCTGCATCGTGTCCCCCGCCGTCGTCGCGGTGGGGGACATGGTGGCAATGTCAGTCATACTGCCATAGTAAGCGGTCTTCCAGAACCCGCCCGAGATCGTGTTACCTATGACGGTCTGGTTGAAGTAGATCCGCACGTACTGCGCGACAGCTCCGGTCGGGATGTGAATCGGGTACCCGACGGCAAGATCCGAGGCACTGGTCGATTGCAGGTAGGCACAGTTGTTATCAGCCCAGGCCCCGTTGCGCAGCATCGCGTCGCAACCGCCGGCTTCCCAAGTCACCCAAGAGTCTGTCCCGTACGTCTGTGGATCGCTTCCCGGAGGGTTCACCACCGAAGGTATCGACGGGGCATTCGGCACCGCGTTGGCGTCGACCATCCTTCCATCGAAGGCCACCTGCTGGGCGAAGGCCGGTACGGCCACCACCAGTGCAGCGACCACAACCGCAGAGAAGCCGAGGTCTCGCATCCGCATAGATCACATCCTTTCTCCCCCGACGGGGAATCCTCGAAGTGGTGCGCTCCGACGGACCGCAAAAGTACGTATGTTCTCTTTCGTGAAGTCAGTCTACCTGCTGGACATGGCTCTGTCAAGCCACTGCGATTTCGGCCGTGCGACGCTGCTCTATGTCGGTCTTGGCTGGCGCTCAAGGGAAGCGTTGGGTCTGCGGGTGGGACCGCCACCAGGGTGTAACATAACCACAAGAGAGGGAGGTTCCGCATGCGAAACCTGCAAGGAGTCATCTCCGCGTTCGCGTGTGCAACCGGCGCGCTCTTCGCCGTATCCGGGTTGGCTCAAACGCCCCCACGCGTGCCGGCGGCGCAGCAAGTGCCAGTTGACGTCGGGAACGCGACGGCATCCGGCCCCGACGCATACGGCACGGCGGCCACGACCGTGGTCAAGATTCACGCTTCGACGTTCCGGCCCGAGTGCGGTTCGACAACCCTCACTGCCTACTGGAATACCGGGTTGACGTATATCGAGTCGAACTACAACGGCTGCTTGCTCTATGCGCCGGTTCAGCTTCCCGCAGGCGCCCTCGTCACCCAGGTCGGTTTCGACGGCTACGACATCGACCCGTCCCTCGACATCGACTGGGGGATCTATTGGGTGAGTGTGGACAGCTCGGATGCCACGGGCGATATTGCATGGTATACCTCGGGGCAAACCGGCGGTTCATTCAGCGTTACCGTGAATCTTGCCAGTCCTCCGACAGTGGATTCGAACAAGTACTACTTTGCCCTGGTCGACCTCAGGGAGTCCGGCCAGCACATGTGCATCAAGGGCATGCGGGTCGCCTACAAGCTGCAGGTCAGTCCGGCGCCGGGGACGGCGACCTTCAGCGACGTACCGACGAACTACTGGGCGTTCCAGTACATCGAAGCGCTGGCCGCGTCCGGCATCACGGCCGGCTGCGGCGGCGGCAACTTCTGCCCAGGCTCGCCAGTGACGCGCGACCAGATGGCCGTCTTTCTCGCCAAGGCGCTCGGGCTGAACTGGCCAAACTGAGCTTCGGTACTGACAAGCCGGAAGAAGCCGGTCCTCGCCAGCACTTCACGGGCAGGTGTTGGCGAGGAACGCCGACGCCGTGTAGTTCCCGAAGCAATTCACGGTCCCGCCACTGTTGCTCGTCGTGCCGGCGAGCTTGGAGGCACCGACAGTGGTCGTGTAGCTCAACGCGCTTACCAGCCAGTACGGAGAACCCTCAACACGGCAATTGCTGATATCGGCGACGAACCCGGAGCCATAGGTGCCGACTCCCCACCCCTGAGAGACGACAAGGTCCCCCTGCAGCGTCGCCGAGGCACCGTTCAACATCACGCCGATCCCGGACCCGAGGATGTGAATCTCGCTATTGCGGAGAACCAGATTGCCTCCCCCCTGGAAGATGCCGTCCTGGGTGCCTCCGTCCGAAACAGAGAAACTCGAGTTGATGATCACCGCAGAGCCGGTGACGTCGAAGCCGAAGCTCTGGCCCGATACGACCTCGGATCCGTACACAGTGACCTGCACACCATCGAGCCGTGCCTCCCCCGTGGAGCTGGGCGCGAAGATGCCAAAGTTGCTGTAGGCCCCGTGGGCGGTTAGGTCACAATCGACAAGGGAGAAGGACGTGTTGCCCTCGCTGTATAGGCAGAGCGCGGACGACTGGTTTGTGTTCAAAGGATTTGACGCGCTGAGGGTCACGTGCTCGAAACTGGCCATGCTCGCCAACGCCGGCAGATAGACGGCGATCTCGAAGCTGTTCCCTCCCGAGTTGTTGACCGTAAGGCGACTGAGCCATCCATGATCGCCCATGATTAGCGTGCCGTGAACCATGTCGGCGTATCCGGCGGCCGTGATCACCGTGGTGTCCTGGCCCGCGCCCTCGATGGCGGTGTACGCAGGCAGGGTGAGCGAGCCCGACCCGAGGTCGAAGATGCCGGGCCCAACCTTGACCAGCCACGGGTTGGTCGCCGACGGCGCCTCCGAACCGGAGTTCGGGATCGCGGCCACCATCGAGAGCAGCTCGGTGCCTGAGTTGATATCTGAGTTGGCCTCGGCGGCCGAGTGGTGGAAGACGAGGACCGTGTGTGGCGGCCAGTTTGCCGTCCCGCGCATCGCCTTCTCGAGGAACACAGCCATCTGGTCGCGCGTCACCGGCGTGCTGGGGCAATAGAGGCCCCCGCCGCAGCCGGCCGTGATCCCGTCGAGGCCGAACTGCTCGATCCAGGAGTCGAACCCTGTCGTGCAGGTGATGTCGAAGAACGGCACCCCAGGCACGCACGCCGGCGGCGTGTAGACCGACTGCGTCAAGGCCGGCTGGCCCTGTTCAACTGCGACCGGTTGCGCAAGTACCGGCACGACGCCGACAATCGCCAGACACGCCACGCCTACACTGACCATCCGCAGGCGACCGATCATGGGGGGCCTCCTTGTCATTCGTTGGGACACACCGAATTTGGTCTGCCGCGCCCCCAATTGCCGCGGTTTCTTGAGGGTATCCTCTGCCCGCAATACTCCGTCCAGCGCCAACCGTTGTCAAACGGCCAAACCGTCCCCAGGTTCCTCTGCTTCGCTGCGTTCGGCGTAGCGGAAGGTCCCCGGGCCACTAGCAGGCTGCTGAAAAAGTCCGGACACTGTTGTTGGCGGCGTTCGCATGGGCTGCAAGTCGTGCCAATGCAATGGGCGATTCTCGCCGCGTTCGGCGCGGGCTTGGATTTCAGGGGTTCTTCAGCACCCTGCTAGGCTGCCGGGGGCCCGCTCGCGTGCGCGCCCCCGGTGGATCGCTCAGTCGGGGAAGTGGAGGCCGAGTGCCTTGGCGAGGAAGACGGCCATTTGGTCACGCGTGACCGGCGCGCCCGGGCAGAAGTTGCCGCCGCCGCAGCCGGCGGTGATGCCGGACGCGGCCAGGGCTTCGATGTACTGGAACGCCCAGTAGTTCGTCGGGACATCGCTGAAGGTCGCCGTGCCCGGCGCCGGGCTGACCTGGAGGTGGTACTCGATCCGGGCGGCGCGGAACTGGAGGGTTGGGGAAAGGTTGATGTTGACCCCGACCACGTAGAAGTTGTTCGCGTGGTCGATCGTCAGGCCAACCGGGAGGTATGCGGAGGCGTACCCAGGCTGGCCGCTCGAGAAGATCTGCGTCACCTGTTGGGAGGAGTTGACGCCGTAGTACCTTTCGACGAGGAACTCGAGGTCGTGGCTGGCGTCGTTGTCGTAGTAGAAGATCGTCACACCGTCCCAGATGGCGCCGTTTGGAAGCCGGACGGTCGCCATGAAGAACGGGTTCGCGTTTGTCCCCTCGGCGTGGTAGAAACCCCCCCCGTCGTAGACGAGACCGAACCCGGTGTTGTCCGGGTTGAACTCGGTGATGGGAATCCAGTCGTAGATCGTGCTCAGGATCCCGTAGGTCTGCGGGACGGGTTCCTGTGCCCTCGCAGGACCGGCGACGGCTACGAGAAGAACGGCGACGATGGCGAAAGAAAGATATAGGGATCCTCGAATACGCATCGAACTCCTCCCCCCCTTATTCTTGCTTGAAGAATGCGCCCGCTCAACGATCGTGTCAAGGCACACCGGGTGGCACACACCGGGTGGCCGGGTGGCCACAGGGCCCATCTGGGGGAAGGACGACGGTGAGCTGGCGGTTGAGGCACCCCACCATGGTGAAGCGTTGCCCGGCAGGCCTCCCGGGCAGGGCTTCACCGATGTACCACGGCCCGCTGGGCCAACGGCGGGACGAGATAGGGCGTCAGGCCGCCAAGGGGCTCTCGTTGAGACGCAATTTGATGCGGCCGTCAAGGCGCGCCGCCGGAGCGGTGGCCGCCCGCGTCGCTCTGTTGGGGTTTTCCAAGCCCCCAGAACGGCCGATCACGGCTCGATTCCCGGTTGGATCCGGGCTAGAATCCAGGCGTGAGCGCGACATCAGCCATGCGTCATCTGCACAACGCGGTCGGGGCATGGCCATTGGTCGTCCGGGAGGTGGTGAGACCGGGCGGCGGGTCTGTTCGAGAACGACGGGTACTCCTCGCGGGTGCGTCACGCCGGTTACAAGAACGGCTCCGCGCGCGACAGCTTCGTACACCGGAGGCGGCGGGCCGCGTCCCCGCTGCCTGGCGAGAGCGAGGTCTTCAAGCCTGTCGAGTGCAACCGTGCCGAGCGCCGGGCCAAGCGGCGGTGCGGCCGGGCCGCCGCCGAGATCGCGATGACGAGCTGTACAAGCTGTCTACCACGACTCCTGCGGAGGAGCCCTGCCGATGACGTCACGCAACGCGCGTGTGGTGATCTGCGGTTACTACGGCTTCGGGAACGCCGGCGACGAGCTGATCCTCGCCGGGATGTTGCGCGAGCTGCGCGCGCTGCGACCCGGGCTCACCGCGACCGTGATCTCCGGCAACCCCGCCTCGACCCAGGCGAGCCACGGGGTTGATGCGGTCCACTGGCAGGACGTGCCCGCGATTGCGGCCCAAGTCCGCACCGCAGACTTAGTGCTCGTGGGCGGCGGTGGCCTCTTTCAGGAGTACTCGGGGATCGACCCGGACAGCCTCTTCACCGACCGGCACTACGGCATCACGTTCTACGCGGAGCCTGCCATTCTCGGCGCCCTCTGCGGCCGGCCGGTCATGCTGTACGCGATCGGCGTCGGCCCTCTCGCCTCGGAGCATGGGCGGCGTACCGTGCGCGCCGCGTGCGACGCCGCCCAGGTCATTACGCTGCGGGACGAGGAATCGGCTCGCACCGTTGCCTCCCTCGGCGTCGATCCGGCGCACCTGCGCGTGACCGCGGACCCCGCCTTCGCGTTGCCGCTCGTGAGCGGTCCCCCGGCGCCAGGTAGCCTCGTCCAGACCGCGCGCAAGGGGTCGGAACTCCTGGTGGGGGTCGCCCTGCGCCATTGGGACGTGGGCGTGGCGTCCTACTTCTGGGAGCACGAACTGGCGGTCGGGTTCGACGCGTTTCTGGCGAGGCACGAGGCCCGTCTGCTGTTCGTGCCGTTCCAGCGATCCTCTCGTCCGTCCGAGGACGACGCCGCCGTGGCGGAACGGGTGCGTTCCCTGTTGCGCCATCCGGAGCGTGCTTCGGTGGCCCCGGGCGACAGCGACCCGGCCAAGCTTGGCGCCATCCTGGGCGGCTGCGATCTGGTGGTGGGGATGCGCCTTCACTCCGTGATCCTTGCCGCGCTTGCTGGCGTCCCCGCCGTGGCGCTGGCGTACGATCCAAAGGTCGATCTGGCGATGCGGCAGGTCGGTGCGGAGCAGTCCGTCGTTCAGCTCCCGGACATCGAGGCACGGGCCGTGGCGCTGCAGATGGAGCACGCCCTGGCTGAAGGCGGCACTCGTCGCAAGGAGCGTGGGGAGCGGGTCGTGCGCCTTGCCCAACTGGCGCGAAGCAACGCCGCCGCGGCGATCGAACTGCTCGACCGCGGGTCAGTGCCGAGCGAACTGGGCCCGGCCCTCTCCGAGGTGGTGGGCCGCACCATGGCGTCGCGGTTCGTGGTTGAAGCGGCACTGCGCGGTGAGGTGGCCACCGTCCGCGAGGCAAAGGGCCAGGCCGAGGCCATCGCGGCGGAGCTGGGACCAACCCGCGCCGCGCTGGTGGCGGAGCGAGAGCGGTCGCGGCAGGCCGAGGCCAGCCTCGAAGCGGAGACCGCGCGGCTCCGCCAGGTCCGAGGAGAGTTGACGCGCAAGGACGAGGAGCTGGCGCAGGCTCTCCGCGAGCAGGTGCAGCTAGGCGCGGAACTGAAACAGGTTCGGACCGACCTTGTGGCGATGACTGTGGATTCGGACCAGACCCGAGGCGCGTTGGAGAGGCAGCGTGCGGAACTCGATCACGTTCGGGCCGAGCTTGCGACGAAGACCGAGGAGTCGGACCAGACGAGCAGCGAGCTGGTGCGCCGCAACGAAGACCTTGATCGCCTCCGGGCGGAAGCCGCTCAGCTCCGCGATCGGGTGAGCAGCGCCAGCAACGAGCTGTTCCGCATTCATCGCTCGCGCCTGTGGCGCCTAGCCTCACACTACTGGCGTTTTCTCGAGGTGATCGGCCGCTTGCCAGGACGGGGGAAGCGGAGGCGGTCCATTGCATTGCCGCTACCGGCGCCGTTGCCCCAATCCAGACCCGCGCAGACCTCGACCGAAACCGGCGTGCCGGCTGCCGGGCGGGAGAAGGAGGCGGTCTCGCCGCCATCCGCGGCTGCCGCAATGCTGGCGGCCAAGCATGACGTGGTCTGCCTGCCGATCATCGACTGGGGCTTCCGCTGGCAGCGACCGCAGCAGATCGCCTCACGCTTCGCCGCCGCCGGCCACCGCGTCTTTTACCTGGCGCAGAACTTCCGTGCCGACGGTCCGGCCTGCACCGTGGAGGAGAAGCTCCCCAACGTCTTCGAGGTCTCGCTCCGAGGCCCGCGGCGCAACGTGTACCAGGACGAGATGGACCAGGAAGCGGTCGCCGCGCTGTTCTCGTCCCTGGACGCCCTGCGCCGGAACTTCGGGCTGGGTGCCACCGCCGTGATCGTGGAGCTGCCGTTCTGGTGGCCGCTGGCCAAGCAGGCCCGCGACGCCTTCGCCTGGCCAATTACCTACGACTGCATGGACTACCACGCCGGTTTCTCGACCAACCGGCCGGAGATGATCGTGCAGGAGGACGCGCTGCTCGCCGGCGCGGACCTGGTCGTGGTGTCATCCGCCGTGCTCGAGGAGCAGGCGCACCGCCACAACCCCAACGTCGCGGTGGTGCGCAACGGCTGCGAGTTCGAACGCTTCGCCTCGGCAGCGGGTAAGCCGTCCAACCCGCGCCCGCTGGTCGGGTACTACGGCGCCATTGCCGACTGGTTCGACGCCGATCTCGTCGCGGATCTGGCCGAGCGCCGCCCCGACTGGGACTTCGTCCTCGTGGGTTCGACGTTCACGGCCGACACGAGCCGCCTCGGCAAGCTCGCCAACGTCTCGCTGCCCGGCGAGATGCCCTACGCCGAGATCCCGTCGTGGCTCGCACGCTTCGACGTGGCGATCATGCCGTTCAAGCGCGTTCCCCTCACCGAGGCTACCAACCCGGTCAAGGCCTACGAGATGCTCGCCTCCGGCAAGCCGCTCGTGGCGGTGCCCATTCCCGAGGTGGTGGCGATGGCTCCACACGTGCGGCTCGCAGCCACCGCGGAGGAGTTCGAGCGCGAGATTGCTGCCGCGCTGGCGGAGCGCGGCACCGGCGCCGCGGCGAAGCGGCAGGCGTTCGCCCGCGAGAACACCTGGGAGGAACGTTTCGCACGCTTCGGGGCCGCGGTCGCCAGGACCTTTCCGCTCGCC
>JAKAEN010000085.1 GCA_021818355.1 Actinomycetes bacterium
CTACATGCCACCGATCTTCATCAAGCAGTTCATGCGGCAGTTCAAATGCCCTCACTGCAAGGCCCACAAGGTCCCCGAAAAGAGCCTCTGCCAATTCCACCTCGCCAAAGCTCGTGTTTATTTCCAGACATGGGCGAACAAACGTCGAAAGGAAGGGCTCTGCATCCGGTGCCGTCGCAAGTCCTTCAAGGGCTACCTGCGTTGCCGCCTCCACACCGAGGAGAATCGAGCCAGGTGTCGTGCTTGGATGAAGATCCATGGGCACGGGCAGTGGGAAAAGGCCAAGAACCAGGCGTATCTGACCGGCATGTGTGCGTACTGCCGCCCCCGCCCCCGCCTGGGCCTCACCCTCCGTTGCCAGGACTGCAAGCTAAAGCACCGTATTTACAAGAAGACGGCGAGCGGGCTTGACACTGGGGCCAGAGCATGAAATAAGGGGTCATGCTCAACGCAATCGCCAGGGCCACCCGGAAGTGCGATGCCTGTTCCACCACCATTCAGGTGACCGACCGCTACCTGATCGGCGCGGACAAGAAGCGGTACTGCAAGAACTGCGCCGACATGCTCCAGCCACAGCCCCTGACGCGGAAGAGCCTGGCCAAGCCCCGGAAGGAGTGGGAGTGCCAGGAGTGCGGCAAGACCCTGACCGCCAAGCAGGCTGAGAAGGCGATGTCGAACGACAAGGGCTGCCCGAAGTGCGGTGGCTCCGACATCGACCTGAAGGTGGGGTGATGCAAAGGACCGGCCGACAGCTGAGGGTGGGCGACGCGGTGCGACACGCGAAGTCAAGCCCCAGCCCTACCGACGCACCCCGTGAACTGGGGTCGATGACCGGGACCATCATCAAGGTATTCCCCAACGCCAACTCCGGCGCGCGGAAGCAGGGAAGCAAGCCACGCGGCAAGGTCCAGGTTCGCTGGGCGTCCGGCAGCATCGCAACCCATGATTCTCACATGATTGTGGCCATCGACGAAAATTCGTAGACCTCCCACTTGACACAAAACCCGACCCGTGAGATAACGCTTCCCATGAACAACACCGCCACCGTCGCCGCTCCCGCCGTCATCCCCACCGTGACTTCCGAGACCGTGTTCGAGGATTCGGTCGTCGCCAACCCGGTCGTCTACCTCGACGCCCGTGACATCAAGGAGTGGGTCAGCCTGGACGAGACCCTCGACACCTGGTCGGAGCAGATCAAGCTCCAGCAGCTGCGCGACGTGGAGGACGTGGAGACCCAGACCCTCTTCCTCCGTGACTCGGGCGATGCGGCCCTCCAGCGCCAGGGTGGCAAGCAGGCAGTCGCCTACACCCTGACCGCGATGCGCCACCTGTGCGCCCTCGTCGGTGAGGGCGAGCGGAACACGGCGGGCGTCCTCTGCCGCACCGCCAAGCCCAAGAACAGCCGTCCGCCCCTCTTCCAGGACATCGTTCAGGGCAACCCGAACCGCGAAGTCACCCTCCGGATCGCCCGCGACCTCGCCACCGGCCGCCCGGTCGTCCGCGCCTTCGTCAGTGACCGCCACAGCCTCTCCAGCGGCGACGACACCGCGCTGATCGCGGCCATCCGCCAGTTCCAGGGCCTCGCCCAGGACGCCCGCGCCCGCTACGTCCGTGGCTGGGACCACACCCGCGCCGAACTGGTCTGCGGCGAGACTATCCAGATCCGCCCCGGCCTGGGCATCAAGCTCCGCGCCTACTTCCAGAATTCGGAGACCAAGGCGTGCTCCTTCGGCGCGGCGGCGGGCGCGTACCTAACCTTCACCGGCACCCCGGTCACCCTGCCCTTCTCGGGCGAGCGGAACAAGGCGCGGCACCTCGACAGCAAGTGCGAGATCGCGATGACCGGTGCGGTCGAGCGCGCCCTGACCGATATGCACAACGTCGCCAACCTCTTCGACCGCGCCTGCGGCAAGGAGGTCAACGTGGGTGAGATGCTCCAGGCAGCGGTGGATTCGATGGGCCTCAAGGACGACGCGGCGGCGGCCGTGGCGCTCACTGCGGCGATGGTTCCCGAGGCGGTTCCGGCGAACACCCTGGCCTTCGTGGTCGTGGCCCTCAGCCTCTTCACCCGCTACGCGAAGGACGCCGACCAGGCCTTCGACGCTGAGGCGACCGCTGGTTTCCTCCTCAGCAAGGTCTGAAATGTCCCGAGGCATTCGCTGGTCGGCCGAACAGATCGACGCCCTTGTCAAAGCATGGCAGGCGTCTGGGCTCACCTCCGCTGAGTACGTATTCCGCGTACAGTCCCCGGTTCCGGCAAGGACGCTACGTCACCACGCGCGACGCTTGACACTATCCGCTCGACCGGAACTTGAGCGGCTGCGATGCGAGAATGCCGCGCTCAGGCAGAGACTCAGTGCCCTCGAACAGAGACTCAGTGCTCTCAAACAAAGACTCAATACACCCGATCGCCCTGCGACAATCAACGGGCCTCCCAACGAGGTTCGAATGAACGACCTACAACGAGCCGTCGAAATCCGTCAAGCGTACAGTTTAGGTCTTACCCAGGTTGAAATCGCCCAGAAATTTAGAATAAGTCGCAGCACCGTTAGTTCCACTGTTCGGGGGCTGCGTCTCCCTCACGCCGGAGGCCCTATCATCTCTTCACATCGTAAGTGGAAGTGGTCGGACAAGCAACGGGTTCTTCAGATCCGCGAAGCCTACGAGTCGGGCCTGACACAGATGGAGGTGGCCAAGAAATTCAAGATGAGCCAATCAGTTATCAGCCTCATTGTTCGAGGTCTGTTGCACAAAGATCTGATATAAGGTAGAGGTGGATGCAAATCCACCTCACCTTTCAAGGAGAAAACACAATGTTCCTTCGTACCATCCAGAAGAAGATCGCCCGTCAGTGCCGCAAGACCGCCCGCCTCCTCAAGGAGGGCAAGCTGGCTGCTCCCAAGGGCGGCACTCTCAACTACAATATCGCCTTCGATGACAAGGGGAATCCGGTCAACGCGGTCGGCCTCGTCCTCGCACGCGCAGGCTTCAGGTTCAAGCACACCACCACTACCGGAATCGCCCTGTTCAAGGTGCTGAAGAACAAGATCCCCACCGATGCTCTGCGAATGGCCGAGAACAAGATCAACTTGGCTGGTTACTACAACACCAAGAACGTCCGCCGCGCCGTCATCAAGCCGCTGCTCGCCCTCGGTGAGGCCCTCGATAACGCCAACCTGCGGAAGCCGTACACTCGCACGGCGAAGCCCGTGACCACCGCTATGACCAAGACGGCCGCGAACAGCACCAGCGCCTTCTTCGCTCAGACGCCGACCCAGACCCAGCCGACGACCCAGACCCAGCCGACGACCCAAGCGCAGGCGTAAGCAGTCCGGGGGATTGGCGGAATTGGAAGACGCGCCTGGCTAAGCGACGGTAGTGGGCCCCAACGCCGTCGTGTAAACCGGGTAGGCCCAAGGGCCTGTGATGGTTCGAATCCATCGTCCCCCATTCAACCATGCTGACACACATCAGCTACCGCGCACTGGCCATCCTCTGGACCCCGTGCAAGAAGCTGTTCCTCCCGATTCAGAATGGTGAAGTACGTTTCGCGCCAGGCCAGTACCATATAGCCGAGGCGTTAAAGGCCAACGATCCGATCGGAGTGGTCTCGTATGACCCGGCCATTGCCGAGAAGATGCCCAACGGACTTCCGGCTTGTGAACCGGAAATGATGCTGATCGGTCATCCCGGAAGTTTCCTTTTGGAGTGGTGGCCGCGTCCGCCCAGGCCTGACCCCCATCTCTGGTGCGCGATCGGACCAGCTGAGGCCAAATCCCTCAAGTGGGACATGACCCCTGCCACTCCCATCTCCCTTCCGACGTGCCCCGTCTGTTCAATGATGACGGAATTCGCTCTCAACCACGATCCAATCCTCTTGATGCCTGGGGTGTGGATATGATCGTTGCCATCACCGGCCACCGACCGAACAAGTTGGGCGGATTCGATCCCGACAACCCGACCCGACTGAAGGTGAGACGTTGGCTACATCGACAGTTCGAGGAGTTCAAGCCAACGAAGGTGATTTCAGGCATGGCCATGGGCGTGGATCAGTGGGCGGTAGAAGAGGCCCTCACAATGGGCATCCCTGTCCTGGCCGCCGTCCCCTCCTTGGGCCAGGCGAATCTCTGGCCCCAAGACGAGCGGAAGTACTGGCGACTGCTCCTGGAAAGTGTCCACGAGGTCGAAATCGTCTGCAAAGGAACCCGCTACCATCCCAGCATGATGCAGATCCGGAACGCCTGGATGGTTGACCGGTGCGATCTGCTCCTAGCTGTCTGGGACGGGTCGCCTGGGGGTACAGCCAACTGCGTCAAGTATGCGGAATTGCGAGACAAGCGAATCGTTCGCGTGACCCCGCTTGACTTCGCGGCTGAACCATGAGAAACCTTCACCATGCTCAAGAACCCCAAGCTCCAGAAGATGCAGGACATCATCCACAAGGAGTTCGACAAGGCAGCTGAGCGGGCGCAGAAGAAGATCGCGCCCCTCATCCAGGCCCAGTTCCAGAAAGTTCGCGACACCGGCTTCCCGCTCCTGTACCTCCTCTACGAGAACCTCCATGGCTAGGTAGGACATTGCCTACAGTGTAAGGACTTCGGTCACCTACACCAACGAGATCACGGGCCAGAAGTGGGACTGCGGTACGTGCCCCCTGGGCACCCACCTCAACGAGGTCCTGAAGCGGGTGGAATCTGAGCGCGATTCCTGGGACACGATCTACGTCAACGGAAAACCCTGCGTCCTCCCCGGAAGATCTGATATGATCTCAGCAGAGGTGTGGAACTGATGGACTACCCAGTATTGCTGACAGGGCAAGAAGTCATCGCGCTGCGCCTGATGTTGCGCATCACGACCAACATTGGCCTCCAGAACAAGATCGAGGCCCTCTTCAAGGCGGCCGACTTCTACATGACCTCTCCTCAGTCCAAGGAGGAGAAGGATGTCTTCGCCAAGGAGGCGACCACGACTGCTCGCCGCAGCCTGATCGACATCCTGGACACGAACATGGCCCTGGACTTCCCCCTCTTCTCGGCCCTGGTTAAGAACCCCAACGGCACAACGGTCGTCAACCTCTCCGAGGGCCCGTTCCGAGCGCTCCAGACGGTGGCCAGGGAGACCTACACGCTCCGGGCCGAGCCAACAGAGAACGAGCGGAATCTGCACGGTGTCATCCAAGTCAACCAGCCTGCGATCCTGGCCGCGTTCGAACTGGCCGAGGAGAACGTGAACCGCACCCCCAAGCCGACCCAACCACCCGCCAACGGAGCAAACTGATGCGCTACTTCGACTCGTTCTTCTTCGCCGTGACCCTCGCCGTCCTCAACACCCTCGACGCCTTCCTGACCCTGCTGCTGGGCAGCGGGGAGATCAACCCCTTCCTGGAGCCCATCCTGGCTCTGGGGCCCGGTCCCTTCCTGTTCTTCAAGCTGGTCGTGGTGAACGCCGTCATCTACCTCTGCTACCATCGAGGCGCGTTCACTCGCTTCCCCCGGCTCAGCCTGGGGCTTGTGTGTCTCTACCTCGCGGTCGTCGCGTTCAGCGCCGGGCTCCTGTGCTAGAAATCCACGCGGACGGCAGTAGCTCTGGCAAGAAGTACTGCACGCCCAAAGAAGTGGACGGAGGCCTGACCTGGGTTGGCCCAGGCGGATGGGCTTTCATCATCGTCCGACACAACCCCTTCAAGCTGACCAGGAACATCCTGTTGTGCGACTGGGGCTGGGAAGAGGAGACGACGAACAACATCATGGAGGTCACGGCCGCGTACAAGGGCCTGGTGGCCGCCGAGCGGTTCCGGGAGCCTCTTGAGCGGGTGGTCCTGGTGTCCGACAGCCAGGTGTGTCTGGGCCTGGCGTCCGGCAAGTTCTCTCCCACCAAGAACAAGGAGATCTCCACCCAACTCGAACACGCCCTGGCCCAGGTTCGGGGCACCACCCGGTGGGTCAAGGGGCACTCCATCAAGAAGTCCAACCAGGAGGAAGTGGTGGCGGCGGCACGAGCAGGCGACACGGCCTCCTGGGACCGCCTCATGAACTTCCGGTGCGATCAGCTGGCGCACATGGGCAAGATGAGAGCCCGAGAATTGATATACTCTGAGAAGAGGTGACCATGGCTGGCGCGATCCACAGCACAGGGAAGAAGGACTACACCACCCCCGACTGGATTCTCGGGGCCGTCCGGGACTTCTTCCGTGACATCCAGCGCGCCGACGCGGCCGATCTGGGCATCGACCTCGACCCCTGCTCCAACCCTCAGTCCACGGTGGACGCTGCCCTCAACCTGATGCTGGAAGAGGAGAAGGTCTGGAACTCCGAGACCAAGCAGGTCGAGATCCACCGGAACAGCATCCTTCTCGCTCAGGGGAACTGGCTTCACGATCGGGCGAGCAACCACCAGGGCGTGGTGCCTTGCTGGCAGTTCGGTGACGGCCTCGAACGCAGCTGGACGGGCCTCCGGGTGTACTTCAACCCGCCCTTCGGCTACAACAAGATCACCAAGCTGGGCATCAACGACTGGATCAACAAGGCGATCGAGGAGGCTGCCTGGCCGCAGCTGGAGTACAAGAACATCCCCGAGATCATCGGCTGCCTACCGGACACGCCCGAGACCAAGCCGTGGAAGAACGGCGTCCTCCTCACGGCCCAGGGCAGGTGTCAGCTTGCCCGCCGTGTGAAGTTTGGAGGGATGAAGACGGGCATCCCCAAGCCCATCAGCCTGGTGTACTGGGGTCAGCACCCCGAGATCTTCAAGGAGCACTTCCGGCAGTTCGGTCGCGTCGAAAACCCGTCGTCGGTCTACAAGGACCAGTCACACATCCGCCTCTAGGAGACCCATGGAAATCGTACCCATCGCAGCGTTGATCGAGACCCCTCGCACCACCTCTCGCCTGAGGCAGCAACTGGCCCGTGTCCAGCAGCTGATGAGCGACGGTCGGTGGCGCACGCTGGCCGACATTTCCCAGGCCACCAGCGACCCCGAGGCCAGCGTCAGCGCCCGCCTCCGCGATCTGCGGAAGCAGGAGTTCGGTGGTCACACCGTCACTCGCCGGAAGGCGGACCCGCGCATCCCTGGGCTCTACGAGTACCAGCTGACGCTGCGCAGCGACACCACCGTCTCTCGGGGGCTGTGATGAACCTGATCGACACCAAGCAGGGCGAGATCGTCGAGTTCCTGACCGCGAAGTACAAGGACAAGATCACGGAGCACCACTACGGCGACTACACCTCGGACGAGTACAAGGACCTTCTGAACCGCATCGACCATTTCCGCGAAGGCTGCGAAGCCATGGTCGAGGCGGTTGGCCTGGGTCGGCGGGAGTGGGAAGAGGTCGCACGGGCACTGGGGATCTGATGGAACTCACCGACTACGCCATCCTGAAGGTCCTCAGCGCCACTGGCCCCACGACACGGCGACAAGCGGCCCATGGTGCCTGGGAGTACATTCAGGAAGGAACCCTTCGTCGCTCCCGCCCGGTTGAGCACTACATGGCCGAGATTGACCGACTCGTCCTTCTTCGGCTTGTCCGCTACGACTACGGCCTTCGGTCGGTGGAGATCACGGAAGCAGGAAAGAAAGAACTGGGCGAGATGTCCAATCGCCTTCAAAGGCTGTCGTTCTAACCAAGGAGAAGAAATGTCGTTCCGCAGAGAGCACCTGGGTACCATCGATGTTCACAGTGGCAAGCTGGTCGTGCTGGACCCCGAGCAGCTGAACGGGCTGAACGGCCGCACAGCCCTCAAGCCTACCGATCTCGCCAGCCAGGCGAAGGCCGCCACGCTGACCGACGAATCCGGAGCCGTCATCTGCGACGATCGGGCCGCCGCCTTCGACGCTCAGGTGCAGACCGCCGAGGTCTTCGCCAACTACAACGAGCGTGGTGTCATCACGTCCATCGAAATCCGTTTGGAGGAGGAATGAGGCCGGTTCCCTACAACGAGTCTCCTCCCGAGCGAAAGGCGAAGGAACTGGGTCTCTGCATCCAGTGGGAGCACCCCGGTCTTCTCATGCTTGACCTGGATTCCAAGAAAGCCCACACGACAGCACTTCGTCGCATCAGCCTGCTGAGGCGATTCGTGGATGTGGAGTACTTCACCACTCGCTCCAAGAGCAAGCACTGGCACATCTACATCGCGCTTCCCGAAATCCTGGATCTGGATCTTAGGCCGGATTGGCGATACATCATCCAGGCCCTGATGGGATCAGATCTCGACCACGAGACGGCTTCTCAGCGGGACTTTGAAGAGTTCCAGGCCAAGAGCGTGCTCTTTGAAACGCCCGAGGAGAACGCCAAGGTCGAGAAGTGGCGGTGCTTGACGAACAAGAAGGACTGAGGTAAGGATGTCCACGGTACGACAAATCAAGTTTGCGGCAGAATGCCAGCCCTGCCCCGATGGCTGCGGAGAACCGTGGTGCCCAGACTGTAACGATCATTATGCCGATTGTAAATGTCCCGGCCCCCATTCTGAAATGGAGCCGGAGGTCGAACCGGTCAAAAGGTGTAACTCTTGCGGAGCCACAAAACCGCTCTCAGCGTTCTATCGAACTCGCACCGTCAAAGACGGTAGGCGGGGATCGTGTAAGGTTTGCGAAACCCCTCCACCACACCCACGAGTTAAACTTTCTCCTGAAACTCTCGCCGCCAATCGGACTGCTTACATCCAAACTCCAGAACGAAAGAAGAAGCACCGAGAAACTGAACATCTTCGGAGATGGATCCGGGCAGGGGTCTTTACTGAGGAGAAATATCTTGCCGTCATGGCAAAAAGCAATGGGCTCTGCCAAATCTGCGGACGACCCGAGACTAAAAAGCGGGGTCAGACTCTTCGAAGACTCGCAATAGATCATGACCACAAAACTAACAAGTTCCGTGGCCTGCTCTGTGCTGACTGCAATATTATGATTGGTATGGCCGGAGAAGATCCCGACCGACTGAAGGCCGCAGCAGCTTACCTCTTGGCGCATGGGTCAAAATGAACTTCAATCAAAAGTATGGCCGCCAGGCCTTCTCATTCGAGCCCACTGAGGCTCCTGAGTACAACCCGGAACCCGACATCATCTGGTCCGGCCGCGTCTATCCCTGCGATGTGTGTGGAACACCTACTGGTTGGAGGTTCTGCTACACCGACATGCCGGGCGTCCCCTGCTGCTCAGAAGCCTGCAAGGCGGTCAAGTACCTGAACGCTGGTCCCAGTGAGATGGCAGTCGAAGTACCTCCACAACCCCAGGAGATTCCTGCGGTTTCTCCGGCTGCGGAGGAGGCAAGGGGTCCGGAAGCGGCAACTGAGGCTGAGGCGGCTCCTGCCGCTTCTCCTGCCGCTTCTCCTGCCGCTTCTTCTCCTGTTCAATGATCCAAGGTGAGAGACCCATACTCGTAAGGTTGAGTCGCAATCTCATCAAGGTGGTTGTTCGGTGAGGTTGACAATGTTCAAATACGTCCTAGTAGCTCTGCTGATCGCTCTTTCTTCGTGTGCGCCCACGCAACCTGTGGCCATCATGGAGCCGTCGTTCGTTGCCAGCGCCGACAGTGGGTATAAGACCTACATTCCCGAGGCGGGCGCTGTGATGATCGAGGTCGAGAGCTTCGAAGAGGCGGACGTGGCCCAGACGATCGCTCACCTCAAGCGCCTGGACGACGGCAAGCGTCAGATCTGGATTCGTATCGACAGCTACGGCGGCGCGCTGAACTCGGGTATGGACTTGATCCAGGCCATCGAGTCGATCCGCTCCCCCGTGGTCTGCGTGGCGGACAACAAGGCGATGTCGATGGGCTTCTTCCTCCTCCAGGGCTGCCCCACCCGCGTGATGACCAAGCGTACCGTCCTGATGCTCCATGAGCCTGCTGCGGGCGCTCAGGGCAATCAGCACGAACTGGCCAACCAGGCGAAGTACCTCAAGGCCTTCACTCGTCAGCTGATCGCGCTGTGCGACCGGATGAATATCCTGCCAGACGACCTGGAGAAGAAGCTGGCCGAAGGCGAATGGGTTCTGAACTGGAAGGAAGCTGTGGAGGTCGAGGCGGTGGACGGCTTGATCGAGCCCCGCGAGCTGCCCAAGCTTGAAGAGACCCCCGCTGCCCCTCAGAACAACCTGTTCCAGCAGCTGTTCCAGAGATAGCGCTTGACACCTGCCGGGATTTGATATATACGGTGGGTATGCTCAAGAACCTCAACCACTCCCCTCACCCCCCCCC
>JAKAEN010000086.1 GCA_021818355.1 Actinomycetes bacterium
GGCGCTTCTCATAACCAAGCTGGTGGGCTCCATGTGGTGCGCCTACATCTTCGCCGCCTGGGACCTGCTCAGCCTGCCGGCCGCCATCCACTCCGGCATCCAGGCCATCGTCTCCTGGGTGGCCCAGACCTTCCTCCAGCTGGTGCTGCTCTCCATCATCATGGTGGGGCAGAACATCCAGAGCGAGACGGCCGACCGCCGCTCGGAACAGACCTACAAGGACGCCGAGGCGATCCTGCACGAGTGCCTGGAGCTGCAGCGTCATCTCGAGGCCCAGGACGGGGCGCTCAACCAGATGCTGGCCAAGCTTCAGGCGGCGGAAGGAACCTCCGGCAGCTAGCCGTGGAGGGAATAGATGAAACGTCAACTACGTTGTTAGAGATACGCCGGTGCGCCTTGCGCCGGCCGCCGGCGGGCCAATCCCCCGCCGCTCACCGAAAGGAGCCTCGAAAGATGGCGTTCTCGCCCACCCGCCTAAACCACGCGGTCCTCTTCGTCTCCGACCTGGCCCGCTCCGTCGCCTTCTACACCGAGGTCTTCGGGATGGAGGTCATCGCCACCGAGCCTCGCGCCAACGCCGCGTTCCTCCGTCTGCCCAAGTCGGGCAACCACCACGACCTGGGCCTCTTCGGCGTCGGCACCGCCGGGGGCCCCAAGCGCCGCGGCGCCATCGGCCTCTACCACCTGGCCTGGCAGCTCGACACCATCGAAGAGCTGGCTGAAGCGCGCGCAACGGTCATCAAGGCCGGCGCCTACAGCGGCGAGTCGAGCCATGGCGCCACCAAGAGCGTCTACGGTGCCGACCCCGACGGCAACGAGTTCGAGCTGATGTGGATGCTGCCCCGGGAGGCCTGGGGGGATTATGCCAACGCGGCGCCAATCGATCGCCTGGACCTCCAGGCGGAGCTCCAACGCTGGGCGGGCGTGGCCACGGCCGGCCGCATCGTCACCGAGGCGGCCCGTTGACACCCGGACTTTCGTCGCCGTTGGCGGCATGGGCGGGCTCGAACGACCCGGGGGCTCCCCTGGTCGTGCTTCTCCATGGGAGGGGCTCCGACGAGGCCGGCATCCTGCCCCTGGCGTCGGTCCTCCCTCCCGATGCCGCCTATGCGGCGCTGCGCGCGCCCATCCCCGAGGGCGGCGGCTACGCCTGGTTCGCCAACTACGGCATCGGAAGGCCGCGCCCGGATTCCTTGCGCGAGACCATGGACTGGTTCACCGCCTGGCTCGCCGGCGTTGCGGCAGGCCGGCCGGTGGTCCTGGTGGGCTTCTCGGGCGGAGCCGCCTTTGCCGGCGGCCTCGTCCTGGACGACCCCTCCCGTTACGCGGGTGCGGCCATCCTCTACGGGACCGTTCCCTTCGATGCCGGCGTCCCGGTGACCACGGGCCGGCTGACCGGAACCAAGGTGTTCGTGGCCCAAGGCGAGCGGGACGCGGTCATGCCTCCGGAGCTGATGTCGCGCACCTGGGAGTACCTGTCCTACGCCTCCGGCGCCAAGCTGACCGCGGTGCGGGACCCGGGCGGGCACGCCATCTCCCAAGCCGTTGCCGTCCGTCTGGGCGCCTGGATTGCCGAGGTGCTCGGGATCGGCTCGGCCAACTCCTAACCAGGTGAGCCCGCCGCCTTGGCGGGGCGGCTACCTTTGTTCGAGGGCCGGGCATCCGGCCGCGGGGCGCCGGCCAAGGCGGTAGTGGACGCGCCCGGCAGGCGTCGCCGCGAAAGGTGGAGATGGGAGAGCTGCTGGCGGTGCTGTCCGCCATCGCGTGGGGCAGTGCCGACTTCGGCGGCGGCATGCTCGCCAAGCGCTACGTCCCCTACCTCACGGTCCTCTTCTCCCAGACGGCCGCGCTCATCGCCGTCACCATCGCCGGGCTGGCCACCTTCAGCCTGCATTTCCAAGGCCGCCTGGTCTGGGCGGTCGGGGCCGGAGTGGTGGGACCGCTGGCGCTCAGCCTCTACTACCGGGCGCTCTCCATCGGCCCCATGGGCATCGTCGGGCCGGTCTCGGCAACCGGGGGCGTGGTCCCGGTGGTGGTGGGCATAGCACTGGGCGAGCGTCCCACCCCCCTGCAGCTGATCGGGCTGCTGGGCTGCATCGTCGGAGTCGCCGTGGTCTCCTCCGGCCACCACGAACGCTTCAGCCGGGCCAACCTGAAGGTCATCGGGCTATCGACGCTGGCCGCGGTCGGCTTCGGCACCGCCTACGTGGCGCTCGCCCAGTCGGCGCCGGCCGGAGTGCTCTCCACTCTCTTCGTTCAACGTCTCACCAGCTTCGTGCTCATGGGCGGCGTCGCGCTGCTGCGCCGCGACCGCATCGTCCCCGGCATCAAGGACGGCACCAGGCTGGCGGCGGTGGGGATCATGGACGTGAGCGCAAACGGCCTCTTCGCCCTCTCCTCCAGCCTCGGAAACCTGGCCATCGTGGGGGCTCTCGGCTCGACCTATCCCCTCACCACCGCCGTGCTCGCAGCCGTCATCAACAAGGAACGCCTCAACCGGGTGCAGCTGGTCGGCGCGGCGCTGACACTGGCCGCGGTAGTGGTGGTCAGCGCGGCCTGAGGCCCGGGCCATGGGGCCGGATTCGCCGGGCAGGGAGCGGGCCCCCAAGGCGACCGGCCGCGGCAGCGGCGCAAGGCGGTCCTGCCGCCCATTCAGGGGACGCTGAGATCAGGGTCCCAGCAGGGCGAGCGGTACTACGGCGACGCCGTCGCGGCGCCGATAGGCGACCGGTCCGGTAGTGAGGATCACCGCGTCGATCATCTCGTCACCTATCTGCCGGCGCAGCCACGCCAGTTGGCGGACGTCCTCGTCGCCCACCGAAGCGGCAAGCTTCACCTCGAGCGCGACAACACGGCCGTCCCCCCTCTCCACGATCAGGTCCACCTCGTGCTCACCCCCGCGGGTGCGGAAGTGGAAGACGCGTGCCTCGGCTGCCTGGGCGAAGACGCGGACGCTCAGCGTAGCCAGCGACTCGAAAAGCGCACCCAGGAACGTCCCGTCGCGGGAGGTCGCAGCAGGCCCTTCGCCACGGAGTAACGCACCGGCATCGAGCCCCGCCAGCCGGGCGGCCAGCGCCGGGTCGGCGAGGTGGTGTTTGGGCGAATAGGTCAAGCGCGCAAGACGATTCGTGCTCGGCGACCAGGCCGGTAGCGGGTCCAGCAACCAGATCCTCTCCAGCACCTCACGATAAGCCGCCGCAGTGTTCTTGGCCGGCTTCCCGTGTCCGCCTGCTGCCGCGGCGTCCCGGATGGTCTCGTACGACGCCGTGGTGGCCGTTGCCGCCCCATAAGCCTGTAGCCACCTCCGCAGAGTCTGCGGCCGGCGCAGCTCCATTCCCAGCTCGGGCACTTCGGAGTCGACGATCCGGTCCAGGTAGCCGCCCAGCGCGGCTCGTTGGGCGCGCCCGGACTCGTGGCGCATGCCGGGGAAGCCGCCGGCGAGCATCTCGGCCGTGTACTGCTCCAGAGTAACCTCGGAGGTCCCCGCCACATCCGCGCCTGCTCCTGTAAGCAGGGCGGAGATGGAGACCGCCGGAGATGCGACTCCCCGCTCCGGCAGCGTCATGGGCCGCATCCTCAGCGCCACGATCCTTCCCGCTCCCGTATGCGTTGGCCCGGTGGACGGGCCGGCCGAACCGGTAAGGATGAACCTTCCAGGCGCCGGCGCGCAGTCTACCGCCCTTCGCACCAAGTCCCACGAGAAGGAAAAGCGCTGCCATTCGTCGATGACGATCGGAGTCCTTCCCCGGGTCAAACGCTCCGGCTGTGCTTTCGCGATTTCCAGGGCTGCGGGGTCGTCCAGGCGGAAGACGTCGCCGCCGCGCCGGCGCGCAGTCGAAGTCTTGCCGACGCCGCGCGGACCTTCGAGACTGATGGCCGCGAGATCGCACAGCAGCAGGTCCAGCTCGCCGTCGACGACGCGGCGTCGGTATTCTCCGAATGGTGCAACGCGAGTGGGCACATCGCTACACTACCATTTGTCGCAACGCTACTGTTCCATTTGTCGACTCGCTAGGCTACCATTTGTCTCCCGTGGCAGCACAACGTCTTGCGCTCGAACTGCGCGCCAACCTCCGGCAAAGCAGGTTAGAGGGACAAGAGTCACATTGAACGCCGCACCCCGGCAGCGCTAGCGTCTCTCTCGTCGAGCCCGAGACGATCGGGTGGAAGCGGGCCGGTAAATGGCTGAAAACCCCAAAGCGCCGTCGGCGCGGATGGATAGCCCCGGAGCGCTGCGCCGCTGGCTGATGATGCCACCGGTGGCGCTGGGCGTTGCGATGATCATCGTCGACGCCACCATCGTCAACGTCGCCCTCCCCACCATGATCCGCCAGCTCGGCCTGGGGCCGGCAGATGCCGAGTGGGTCAACTCCATCTATGCCCTCGTCTTTGCGGCGCTGCTCATCACGCTGGGCAGGATGGGGGACCGCTTCGGCCGCAGGTTGCTCTTCGTCTCCGGAGCGGTGATCTTCGCGGCGGCCTCGCTCCTCTCGGCCTCGGCGGACTCCTCCTCAATGCTGCTCCTCGGCCGCTTCGTGCAAGGGGTGGGCGGGGCGATGATCCTGCCCGCCACCCTGTCGCTGCTCAACACCAACTTCCAGGGACGAGAGCGAGGCATCGCTTTTGCCATCTGGGGCTCGACCATCGCCGGGGTGGCCGCGCTGGGGCCGCTGCTCGGCGGCTGGCTCACCTCCTCCTACTCATGGCGCTGGGCGTTCCTCATCAACCTGCCCCTGGCGGCGCTGATCCTGGTGGGGTCCTACCTCTGGGTGCCCGAGAGCCGCGACCCCTTCATCGAGAAGCACGAGGACCTGATCGGCAACCTGCTCCTGATCGTCTCCCTGGCCGGGCTGGTCTTCGGCCTCATCGAAGGTCAGCGATACGGCTGGTGGACCCAGGTCTCCTCCTTTGCGGCTTTCGGCGCCAGCTGGCCCGCCGCCTGGCCCTCCCCCATCCCTCTCTCCTTCGTGCTTGCCGCGCTGGCCGCCGCCGCCTTCTTCCCCTACGAGCTCCGCCGCGGGCGCCGTGACCTCCCACGGGTACTCGACTTCGCCCTCTTCTCTATCCGCAGCTTCGGCTTCGGAAACCTGGCCTCGCTTATCGTGGCGCTCGGCGAATTCGGCATCCTCTTCGCCCTACCCCTCTACCTGCAGGGCGCGCGGGGATACAGCGCGCTCGCGACCGGAGTGGTGCTGGTCCCATTGGCGATAGCCACCTTCTCGGTCGGGGCGCTCAACTCCGCACTCACCAAGAGGATCGGGGCCCGCGGCGTGGTGAGGTTGGGCCTGGCGCTGGAGACGGTCGGCATCGCCTCTCTGACCTTGACGGTGACGGCGTCCTCGCCGGTCGCCTGGCTGGAGCCCTCGCTCGTCGTCTACGGCTTCGGGATAGGCCTTGCCACCGCCCAGCTGACCGGGGTCGTGCTCGAGGAGGTGCCTGTCGACAAGAGCGGGTTGGGCTCGGGCATCCAGAGCACCGCCCGCCAGCTCGGATCGGCTCTGGGAATCGCAATTCTCGGGACCATCCTTTACACCCGGCTGGGAGGGGGGCTCTCCTCCCGCCTGGCCAATCTCGGGGTCCTTCCCGAATCTCTTCGGCGGACGCTGGTGGAGACGGTGCGCCAGAGCGGCGGAGCCGCCATCCCCCAGCTCGCCAACCAGCCTGGAGGCGAGGCCGTGCACCAGGCAGCGGTAGCCGCGATGACGTCAGCCACCCGGGCGTCGGCGCTGGTTGCCGCTATCTTCGTCCTGGCGGGCCTCGCCTCCACTCTGCTGCTTCCGCGGGAGGTTGACATCAAATACGAGCGCGCGGAACCTCCCGCGGAAGTTCCGCGGAATGAATCGCCCTTCGAAGGGTTTCTCACACAGAGAGTTTCGGAGGTCGAAGATGGAAAAGGTCATCCGGGTCCTGGGAGCGAACTGGTGCCCGGACTGCAAGAGGGCAAAGCAGTTCCTCGCGGACCAAAGGGTCCCGTATCGCTTCATCGACGTCGAGCAGGACGAGGCGGCACACCGTGAAGTGATGGAGCGCAACGGCGGGAAGCTGATCATCCCGGTGATCGAGTTCCCCGACGGCTCCATCCTGATCGAGCCCGACAACTCCGAGATCGCCGCTGTGCTCAAGCTGGAGATCACCGCCTCCAAGTCCCTTTACGACCTGATCGTGGTCGGAGCGGGTCCGGCCGGGCTGACCAGCGCAATCTATGCGGCGCGGGAAGGCATCGACACCCTGGTGCTCGACAAGGGGGCTCTCGGGGGCCAGGCCGGCGCCACCGAGAGGGTTGACAACTACCCGGGCTTCCCCGAGGGGATAACCGGCGGTGAGCTCGCCTCACGCTACGTGGATCACGCCCGCCGCTACGGCGTGGAGATGCTCTCCGGCGTGCAGGTCCGCCACATCGCCAGGGAGGACGACGGGCTGCTCGCGGTGGAGACAGACCAGGGCGCCACCTACCGGGCCAAGGCCGTGGTGGTGGCCACCGGATCCACCTACCGGCGCCTGGACGTCCCCGGGGAGGAGGACCTGATCGGGGCGGGCATACACTTCTGCGCCACCTGCGACGGCCCCTTCTACCGGGGTGCCAAGGACCTGGTGGTGATCGGAGGCGGGAACTCGGGCCTCGAGGAGGGCCTCTTCCTCTCCCAGTTCGCCGAGAAGATCACCATCCTCCAGGACCTCCCCAACCTGACCGCCTCGGTCATCCTCCAGGAGCGGGTAACCAACGACCCCTGCTTCGAAGTGCGCACCTCCACCAAGGTCATAGGCTTCATTGCCGATGCCAACGGGCGCCTTGAGGCGGTGGAGGTGGAGACTCCGCAAGGGACCGAGAGCATCGAGGCCGACGGCGCCTTCATCTTCATCGGCCTCACCCCCAACAGCGGCTTCGTGGAGGGCACCCTCGACCTGGGCCGGGCCGGCTTCGTGGCCACCCGCCAGACGTTGGAGACCAACCTGCCGGGCGTCTTCGCGGCCGGGGACGTCCGCGAGGGAAGCACCAAGCAGATCGCCTCGGCGGTCGGCGAAGGGGCCGCGGTGGCCCTGATGGTCAGGGCCTACCTGAACAGCCTGGGCGAGTGACCGCGGCTCAATAGGCCAGGCCCTTCCCTTTGCGAAGCGCGAGGAACTCGGCGCGGTTGTGCAGCTGGGCCTCGTAGATGCTCTCGTCGAAGGAGCGCACCACATAGGTGGCGATGGCCACCGCCAGGATGGCGGGAGTGAGCGCGTCCAGGTTCCCGGTCATCTCGATCACCATCACCATCACCGCGATCGGCGCCCTGGAAATGGCACCGAAGACGGCCATCATCCCCACCACGACGAAGCTCGCCGGCGAGTGCGGCATGGAAGGCAGGAAGAGCCCGCCCAGCCGCCATACCGCCGCGCCGGTGAAAGCTCCGATCACCATGCCCGGCCCGAAGACGCCTCCGGAGCCGCCACTTCCGATGGAGAAGGATGTGGCGATTATGCGCAGGAATGGCAGCAGGAGCAGCACCGCCAGGGGGATGCTGTCCACAGCGGAGGCCGACAGCGCCTTTTGCACCCAGCCGTAGCCGGTGCCCAGCACCTCGGGGGCGGCGAGCGCGATCAGGCCGACCAGCAGGCCGCCCAGAGCCGGACGCAACTTGCGTGTGAAAGGCAGGCGCCGGTTCACGGCGATGACCCCGTAGAAGCTCTTTGAGTAGAGCACCCCGATGAAACCTGCGATGAGTCCCAGCACCGCGAAGTAGACGAGCTGCATCGGCGAGTCGAAGACCTGGATGGAGGGGATGGAGAAGATCGGCTCGAAGCCGAGTGCGGAGCCGAAGATCACAAAGGCGATCGCCGAGGCGACGAAACCGGGGAGCAACGCCTGGGGTTCGAAGTCGTCGCGGTAGATGATCTCCGAGGCCAGGATCGCTCCGCCCAGCGGGGAGGAGAAGATGGCCCCGATACCCGAGCCCACCCCGATGGAGACCGCCACCCTGGCGTCCTCCTCCGAGAGATCGAGCACCCTGGCCAGCAGCGAGCCGAAACCCGCCGAGATCTGAGCTGTCGGGCCCTCGCGCCCGCCCGAGCCTCCCGAGCCTATGGTCACCGCAGAGGCGACGATCTTCACGATGACCGCCCGCAGGCGGATTCCGCGCGGGTTGTGGTGAATGGCGCTGATGGCGGCGTCGGTGCCGTGCCCCTCCGCCTCCGGCGCCCAGGTGAAGACGATGAAGCCCGAGATGATGCCGCCCAGGGCAACCACCAGGGGAATGACCCAGGCGCGAAGATAGTGGGCCGAACCGGCCGAATTTCCCTCGCCCGCCGGGGTGGGTACGTCATATCCCGCCAGCACGTGCAAGAAGAGATGGGTGGACAGGAGTAGCGCCTCGTAGAAGAGGATGGCGCCAAGGCCGGCCACCACGCCGACCATCACCGCCAGGATCAGATGGCGGGTCGTGGTGGGATAGGAGTGAAACCGGCCCTTCAATCCTGTTGGCCTGGGTTTGCGGTGCCGGCTCATACTGCGCTCGCCTCGCTGTCCGACATCCATCCCTCTGCTCCTAACCGCCCGTCAGCAGTGCCCAAGGCTCTTCCTCGTCGCGTTCCGGCAGGCCCACGGGCGCGCCGGGTCCGCCTTGTTTTGCATATTGCTCGCGCGGGCGCCTCCACCCGGCCCTCGGCCGTCCGAGGCTCGTCCCGGAATCCAAGGGCGGCGAGGCGCGGCGGGCCAAATTGCCCGGCGCCGGCGCGGCGACGGAGCCAAGGGCCCCGTACGGGCAGACATTCTACCTGCCGGCAGGCCCCAAGCCATGTCAGAGCGGAGATCGGCGGATCGGGTCACTTAGAGTAGGCCTGCCACTACCCACAGTGGTCCGGCTCGAGGGGCAAGGAGAGCAGCCCAGTTGGCTTGCGCACCTCTGAGTGCGCATTTGCCACTTTTCACGAGGGTAAAAATCTTCTGGCATCAGCGCCAAAATACCGTCCACCGGCCACCTATAGTGGTAGCGATCCCGGGGCGTGGATGCGTTGGATGACTTGGTCGCCTTTCCAGCGTGGAGCCAGTGGCGAAACCGGCGGGAGCCAGCACCCATCGCCGGAGGACCATTTGCCGAAGCTCAGCACCATGACCCGCGCCCGCATCTTCTCCTCGCTCGTGCTAGGCCTCGGAGGCGCCGCCGCCGCCGTCGCCTTGGGCGCGGTCTCGGCGGGCGCCACCACCACCTGTGACGCTGCCATCTCCACCGCCTCGGGCGGAACCTGTGAGATCACCGGCTACGCCGGCTTCGCGGCCATCGCCGGACACAGTGGCGAGAACCTGGTGAACACCTACTACAAGGGCCTCGGCGTGGACGCGGCCACCAATACCATCACCGCCACCGTGGACACCCGCCAGGGCGCCTCGGCCCCCGCCATCGCCGCCGGCGACACCATCCTTGTTCTCGAGAACCAGGGGGCGCTCACCTCGGTGGTGGCCAATCCCAATCCCGTCGACAACGGCAGCTTCCCTCGCGCGGCCCAGAGCTACGGCTCGGTCAGTGGCCTGACCGCGGGCACCTATCAGCTCCTCACCGTAAAGAGCGTCTCGGTCGCCGGGAGCACCACCACCATCACCACCGGCCAGTCGATAAATCCCGCCATTGCCGCCGTAGCGGCCGGGGCCCTCGGCGCAACCTCCTTCCAATCGGTCACGGACTTCCAGGTGGTGAGAGTCCCCTCCATCGTCGGGGACGCCGTCCTGAAGAGTTCGCTGACCGCGCTCCCATGGTCCGCCGCGGCCGGAGACGGTGGCGTCTTCGCGCTGTCGGTCTCCGGGCAGCTGAACATGAACGGGATGAACATCGACGTGAATGGCGAGGGTTTCGCCGGCGGGGCGGCGCCGTATCTTGGATCGGCGGCCAACGGGCCCGACGCCTACCCGTATGACGGGCTCTCGTACCCGGGCAGCCTGAACGCGAACGGCCAAAAGGGAGAGGGGGTTTCGGGCACCCCGAACCAGACCGCCCAGCCGGTCGTCGACCCCAGCACCTACCTCTCCGAGTACCCGAGCTACGTCGACTCCTACCCGACCGGCGACTTCGGCATGGGGGCACTCGGCAACGCGGGCGGTGGCTCGACCAACCCCGACGCCGCAGGATCGGCGGGCAGCACCGGCAACTCGGGGCCCTATAACGACGAGAGCACCGGAGGTGGTGGCGGCGCCACCGTCGTCGCAG
>JAKAEN010000087.1 GCA_021818355.1 Actinomycetes bacterium
GGAAAGCTCCGGAATCCCGCCTTGTTCGAGCGCTCTGGGTTACCGAGCGGGCCTCCTCGCCGAGGAGCCGGGGAGGCTGATATGTTCAGCAGGCTCCTAGAGCCCCCCAATAGCCCGGGAGCGCACCCGGAGTGCCGGGATCCTTGCCCAATCGCCGAGGGGAGCCGGCTCAGCCGATCAGCTCTATGAAGGCCTCGAGTTGGCGAAGGTTGCGGCACTCGACCACCGCGTCGCAGTAGCGCGAGTAGTCGCTTATCACCGAATCCCCGGAGTTCCAGTAGGATGCGGGCTCGGGGTTCAGCCAATACAGGCGCGACGCCCTCGAGCGCATCTCGCCGAGCAGGTCAGCCCGGGAGGCGTGGTAGTTGTTTCGCGCATCGCCAAGAACGATGACCGTCGATTTTTTCGAGAGCTGGGGCAGGTAATTGTCCCGGAACTGCTCGAATGAGTGGCCGTAGTTGGTGTGGCCGTCCACATGGACCACGTTGGCCCTCGTGTTCACCAGCTTCAGCGCCTCCTCGACCGAGTCGGCGGTTTCGAAGTAAGCGGTGACCTCGTCGATGGCGTCGATGAAGACGAAGCTGCGGACCTTCTTGAACTCCTCGGAGAGCGCATAGACGAGCTGAAGCGTGAATCGGGCGAAAGCGGCGACGGATCCAGAGATGTCGGCGATGATGAAGATCTCGGGCTTGGAGAGCCTGGGCGGCCGGAATTCGAGCTTGACCGGCACTCCCCCGTAGCCCAGCGACTCCCGGAAGGTGCGCCGGAAGTCGAGTGGGCCCCGCCTGCTACTCATGCGGCGCTTGGCGAGCCGCGTCGCCAGCTTCCGCGCCAACGGCCCGATGGCCCTGCGGATCTTTTGGATCTCGTCGCGTGAGGCCTGCATGAAGTCGATGTCCTCGGGCAGGAGTGGGCGCATGGTACGCGCGACGGCTTCTTCGCCTCGATCCTCGACGAGCATGCGCCGTACCTCGGCCTCGATCGCCTGGCGAAGCTCGGCCACCAGCTCTTCGACGTGGGTGGTCAGGATGGCCTCTCCGATGGCACCGTCACCTTCGGTGCCGGCCAGCTCCTCGCGAAGCTTGGCATAGATCATCTCCACATCGAGCTGCTTCAGGGTGCGGTAGGTGTAGTAAACGCCGCTGACGGCTCGGCCCTTCTCCATGCCGCCGTGGCGAGCCACAGCGGCTCGCGCCAGACGGGCGAGTCGTTGCATGTCTCCCGCCAGCATCGCCTCGATCATCATCCGTCGCAGCTCGTCGGAGCCGCCACCCCCACCGGCGAGCTGCTGGGCCGCACTCGGTGGAACTTCGCCCGTCTCCTGCGGCTCGGACTCCTCCTCCGGAGGCGCCGGATACCGATTGGCGAAAAAGACATCGAACAGGAGGTCGAAGACCTCTCGGTGTCCCTCGTCTTTGATCATCGTCGCGAATAGAGCGGTCCGGAAGGTGGGCCTGTCGATCTCGCCGAGAGCACGGACCGCCGAGGTGGCGTCGACCACCTCTGTCATCGAAACGGGAACTTTGGCCTCGCGCAATGCGTCAGCGAAGGAGACCAGCTGATCGATCATCGGTCCACTATCCGAGCTTCGCCCGTGCCTTCTCCACGTCTGCCTGGTACTTGAGCAGCACGTTGAGCGTCGAGGCCACGGTCGCGGGATCAAGGTCCTTGGCGTCGAGGGTCAGCAGGGTGATGGCCCAGTCGAGAGTCTCAGAGATGGAAGGGTGCTTCTTCAGGTCCAGCGAACGCAGCATTGCCGCGAAGTCGGCGATCTTGGTGGCCAGTTCCTCTGGAAGACCGGGCACCTTCAGCATGAGGATCGCCTTCTCCCTCTCCTTGCTCGGATAGCCGATGTGCAGGAAGAGGCACCTGCGCTTAAGGGCTTCGGATAGCTCGCGGGTGTTGTTCGAGGTGAGAATCACGACCGGCTGGCGCGTCGCAGAGACGGTGCCGAACTCGGGGATGGTGATCTGGAAGTCCGAGAGCAGCTCCAGGAAGAGCGCCTCGGTCTCCAGCTCGACCCGGTCGATCTCATCGATCAGCAGGACCGCCGGATCCTCCAGGGAGATGGCTCGAAGCAGGGGCCTGGCCAGCAGGAACTCCTCGGAGAAGATGTTCTCCTTCACCGCATCCCAGTCGGCGGGGTCCTCCCCTGCGGCCCGCGCGGCCTGTATCCGCAGCAGCTGCTTGGAGTAGTTCCACTCATAGATCGCCTTGGCGTCGTCGAGCCCCTCGTAGCACTGAAGGCGAACCAGCTCGGCGTCGAGAGCCCGGGCCAGGGCCTTGGCCAGCTCCGTCTTGCCGGTGCCGGCGGGACCCTCGACCAGGATCGGCTTGCGCAACACTGTCGCCAGGTAGACGGTCGTGGAGATCTCCTGGCTCGACAGATACGATGCGTGGGCGAGCGCCTCGCTCACCTCGTCAATACCTGCAAATCCCTCGCCCGTGGCGCTCACTTTTCCATCCGTTCCAGCGCGCTAGCCGCGCACCTGCCCATTGCCCTCGATCACGTACCGTTCGGTGGTGAGAGCCTCCAGCCCCATCGGGCCCCGTGCATGAAGCTTCTGGGTGCTGATGCCGATCTCCGCCCCCAGCCCCAGTTGATTGCCGTCGACGAAGCGGGTGGAGGCGTTGACGAGCACCGCGGCTGCGTCGACCTCACGCATGAAGCGGCTCGCATTGGCGTAGTCGTTGGTCAGGATCGCCTCGGAATGCCCGGTCCCGTAACGGGAGATGTGATCCACCGCCTCGTCCAGGCTCTCCACCACACGAACCGCGAGCTTCAGATCCAGATACTCGGTGGCCCAGTCCTCGTCGGTGGCCGCTATCGCCCGGGGAATCGCCCTACAGGTCGTCTCGTCCCCGTGAATCTCCACCTCGGCCAGGAATCCATCCATCCGGGGGAGAAATTCGGCCGCGACGGCGCGGTGCACCAGCACCGTTTCAACCGCGTTGCAGACGCTCGGCCTTTGCACCTTGGCGTTGCGGACGATCCTCTCCGCCGCCCCCAGGTCTGCGCTGGCGTCGACGAAGATGTGACAGTTCCCCTCCCCGTCGATGATGTAGGGAACCGTCGCATGCTCCTCTATCGCCGCGATCAGGGAGCGCCCGCCACGCGGGATAAGGCAATCGATGTAGCCTCGCAAGCGCATGAAGGCGACCGCGGATTCCCGGGAGGCGTCCGGCACAAGTGCGACCGCGTCTCTGGGCAGGCCGGCCTTGACAAGGGCTTCCGAGAGCACCAAGGCGATTGCGCGATTGGAGGAGAAGGCCGCCGAGGAGCCGCGCAGGAAGGCGGCGTTGCCGCTCTTCAGGCAAAGGGCGGCGGCGTCGGAGGTGACATTGGGCCTGTTCTCGTAGATGATTCCCACCACACCCAGAGGAACGCGTTCACGGCTGACCGCCAGCCCATTTGGAAGCCGATATCCCCGCGTCACCTGCCCCACCGGGTCGGCCAGGGCGGCCACCTCCAAGACCTGTGCGGCCATGTCCTTCACCCGGGCCTCATTCAATGCGAGCCTGTCGACCTGGCCGGAGGGCATGCCCTCGCCTCGCGCGCGCGCGATGTCGTCGGCGTTCGCGGCCAGTATCTCTTCGATTGAGCGCTCCAGGCCTTCGGCCATATAGCCCAGCGCGTCGTTCTTCTGCTGGGCGGAGGCGAGCCTGACGTGGCGCGAGGCCTCCTTCACCCTGCTCGCCAGCGCAATCAGCTCGGAATTGGCAGAGGTGAGATCATTCATCCTCATCCAGCCTAATGAGCGCGGCGCTGGTGGGCTAGCCCTCGAGCAGGATCATGTCGTCGCGGTGTATCGCCAGCGTCGAATAGTCCGAAACCAGGCCTGCCCGGCGGTGTTGCAGTTCGGAACCGAGCTCGCCCGCACCTATGCGAGCCAGGCCTTTCGCGATCACGATGCCGTCCGCGGCAAGCACCTCGACCGCCTCTTCGGCCGAGAAAGCTCCTCCCACCTCGGTCACACCGACCGCCAGCAGCGAGGAGCCCCGATCACGGATGGCGCGGCGGGCTCCTTCGTCGACTTTGATGTATCCACTTGCCGGCAGCGCGAAGGCGATCCAGAGCTTGCGGGAAGGGAGACGGCGACGGCTCTTGGCTATCCAGGTCCCCACCCCCTGTCTGCGGGAGGGAGCCGAGCGCAGGGCGTCAGGGTTGGAGGCGGCAGCAATGAGAGTCTCCACGCCCGACCAGGCGGCGATCCTGGCGGCCATGATCTTGGTCACCATTCCGCCGCTCCCCCGATTGGTGCCACGGCCTCCGGCGAGCGAGGCAAGCTCCCGAGTGACCTCCTGCACCTCCTCGATCAAGGTGGCTTCTTCGAAGCGACGCGGGTCCGCCGTGAAGAGACCCTCCTGATCGGTCAAGAGGACCAGCACCTCCGCGCCCACCAGTCCCGCCACCAGGGCCGCGATCCGGTCGTTGTCGCCCAGGCGGATCTCGTCGTCGGCTACCGCGTCGTTTTCGTTGATTATGGGCACTATGCCCTGGTCGAGCATGCGGGCAAGGGTGGCCCGTGCCGAGAGATATTGGCGCCGCTCCATGAAATCGGAGGCGGAGAGAAGGATCTGCCCGCAGGCAAGGCCACGCTCTTCCAACTTGGCAGCCCATGCGGCGATCAGGCCGACCTGTCCTACGGCGGAGGCCGCCTGCAGGGCGACCAGGTCGTTCGGGCGCTCGCCCCTCATCCCCAAGCGGCCCAATCCAAGGGCGATCGCGCCGGAGGTCACCACGGCGACGCCGTGCCCCGCGGAGTGCAGCTCGGCAAGCTGATCACAGATCGAATCGACCACCGGGTGGTTCACTTCCAGCTCGTCGGTGGTCACCGACGAAGACCCGATCTTCACGACCAGATTCACGAATGCGCTCCCTCGCGTCGGCCCAAAGCAGACGCCAAGACCAGGCCAGCACGCACCAGCCAGGTTAGCCCGACCCGAGCCGGCGGCGCGCCACGCTCAGTCCCTCGTGTAGTCGAACTCGAACGAGCCTATGACCACTTCGTCCCCGTCGGTTGCCCCCGCTCTGGTAAGCGCGCGGTCGACTCCGAGGTGGCGCAGCCTGGTCTGGATGTACTCGAGCGCATCGGGCGTGGTGACGTCGGATAGGGCCACCGCGCGCTCGGCGGCGCGGCCAAGCACCCGGAACCGATGCTCGCCGAGCTGGACGACCTTGAAGCCGTCGGGGGTGAGGTTGATGAAGATCGCTTCCGAGGAGCGGGAGGCGCCCGATTCGCTCCTGGAACGCGAGACCAACTCGGCCAGCTTGCGCTTCAGGGCCTCGACGTTGAGGGCCGAGATCGAGGAAATCGCCATGTCGACGGACAGGCCCAGATACTCCTCGCCATGGCGCAGAATCTCCTCGTCGAGCACGTCGGCCTTGGAGACCACCACCATTTTGGGGCGATCGAGAAGCTCCGGAAGGTAGTTGCCCAGCTCGCGCATGAGGACGCGATGCTGCTCGGCAACGGAAGCACCCTGGGACTCGGTGGCATCCAGCAGGAAGACCAGCACGCGCGCTCTTTCGATGTGGCGCAGGAACTCGAGGCCGAGGCCCTTGCCCTCCGACGCCCCCTCGATGAGGCCGGGGATGTCGGCAACCACGTATTCGAAGTCATCGGCGAGCCGAACCACGCCGAGATTCGGCTTGAGGGTGGTGAAAGGATAGTCGGCGATCTTGGGTTGCGCCCTGGAGATCACCGAGATCAAGGTGGACTTGCCGGCGTTGGGGTATCCCACCAGCGCCACGTCGGCCTTGAGCTTCAGCTCCAGGTTGAACCAGTTCTCCTCCCCCGGCTCACCCTGCTCGGCGAAGGAGGGGGCGCGGCGCTTATTGGCCAGGAAGCGCGTATTGCCCCGTCCCCCCTCTCCACCCTTGGCGGCGACAAAGCGCATCCCCGCCTCGGCCAGGTCGGCCAGAACTTCGCCCTCCAAGGAGCGGACTACGGTGCCAGTCGGGACCAGGACCTCCAGGTCGCGTCCACTCCGGCCGTGCCTCTGCTTGCCCATCCCATGAGCGCCGCTCTCCGCCTTGCGGTACGGCTGGTCGGCAAAGCTGAGCAAAGATGCCATCTCGTCGGTGGCCATGAGGATAACGTCCCCGCCACTCCCTCCGTCCCCGCCGTCCGGCCCGCCTTTGTCGACGTGCGCCTCTCTGCGGAAAGACACCGAACCCGCGCCACCGTCGCCGGCCTTGGCGTGAAGTTGCGCCTGATCGACGAAGCCTGCCATTTGTCCCTTTCAAAGAGAAAACCTCGGTCCATCGGCCGAGGTTTTCGTCAAAGCCTTTTTTGCCGCATCGCGGCTCGTGACGACCTAGAGGACGTCGACCAGTCGCCGGCCCTTGCGCTCACCAAACTTGACCGTGCCCTCCGCAGTCGCGAAGAGGGTGTCGTCGCTGCCGCGGCCGACATTCACTCCCGGGTGGAACTTGGTTCCGCGCTGACGCACCAGGATGGAGCCGGCCGTGACGGCCATGCCGTCGTACACCTTCACACCTAGGCGCTTGGCCTTGGAATCCCTGCCGTTCTTAGTAGAACCGCCGCCCTTCGTCTTGGACATTTGAAGCCTCTCCTGAAAATCTCTGGCGAAATGCTACTTGGTGATCTCGAGGACCTTGACGACCGCGTACTTCTGCCGGTGTCCCCAGCGCCTGCGCATGTTCGTCTTGGCACGGTACTTGAAGCCACGCACCTTGGGGCCCTTCTCGAAGCCCACGATCTCGCCCTTGACGGCAGCGCTGCCGAGCTCCGTGCCGACAACGACGTTCTCCTCGTCGACCACCATGATTGGCTGAAGATCGACCGGATCACCGACGAGCCCCTCGAGGAGCTCGAGGCGGACGGATGCGCCCACCGAAACCTTTTCCTGCTTGCCGCCGGACTTAATCACTGCATACATAGGTCGACCATTCTAGCGGTATCAGACGTCGTCGACGTCCAAGAAGACGACGCCCCGCCCCTTGCACGTCGGGCAGGTGTCGCTCAAGGCCTCGACGAGCCCTTCGGAGACGCGCTGTCTGGTCATCTCCACCAATCCGAGCTGCGACATGTCATAGACCTGAGTCTTTGTCTTGTCGCGCGACAGCGCCTCCTTCAGGGTGCGCATGACGTCTTCCTTGTTGGCTTCGACCGTCATGTCGATGAAGTCGATGACGATGATGCCGCCGATGTCCCTCAGGCGCAGCTGCCGGGCGATCTCCTGGGCCGCCTCCAGATTGTTCTGGTGAATGGTCTCCTCGAGCGATACGGTTCCGACGTTCTTTCCGGTGTTCACGTCGATGACCGTCAGGGCTTCGGCGCGGTCGATGATCAATGATCCTCCGGAGGGGAGCCACACCTTGCGGTCCATCGCCTTGTGCAGCTGCTCGTGCACGTGGTTGAGTTCGAAGATGGGCAGACCCTGCTCGACGGCGTCGTAGTATTCCACGCGATCGGCCAACTCCGGCGAGATGCTCGCGACGTAGGAGTGGACCTCCTCGTAGATCTCCCGGTCGTCGATCATTACTCCGCGATAGTTGCGGTTGAACTCCTCGCGGATGACACGAACGGCCACATTCGGCTCGGAGTAGAGAAGGGCCGGAGCGTGAGCTGTCTTGGCGTTGGCCTCGATCGCGGTCCACATCTCGACCAGCTGCTCTATGTCGCGGCCCAACTCCTCGGCAGAGGCCCCCTCGGCGGCGGTCCTCACGATCACGCCGAAGCCGTCGGGCTTCAGGTCGCCGAGTATCTTGCGCAGTCTGCGCCGCTCATCGTCGGGCAACCGCTTCGAGATGCCGTAGCTGTCGGAATTCGGCACCAGCACCACGAAGCGGCCGGGAAGGGAGACCTCCTGAGTGAGCCTGGCTCCTTTGGTGCCTATCGGATTCTTGGTGACCTGGCAGAGGACCACCTGCCGGGGCCTCAACAGGTGCTCGATGCGAACGTCCTTGTTCGGCTGGTCCATTAGGTCCTCTCGGTCGTAGCGCACGTCGCCACGGTAAAGGACCGCGTTCTTGGAGGTTCCGATGTCGACGAAGGCGGCCTCCATGCCGGCCAGCACATTGGTCACCCGGCCAAGGTAGATGTTGCCGTCGATCTGGTTGGGATCAGCGCCGATCCTCGAGACGTAGTGCTCGATGAGCGTACGGCCCTCAAGGACGGCGATCTGGACCAGGTCCTCGGAGCGGTGCACGCACATCAGATAGCGTCCAACCGGCCTGCCATTGCGCGATCGGCCGATCCTCTGATTCGCGCGGCGTGAAGATCTCGTGTCGACACTGGTCTCCGAGGCGAGCTGGCCTTCGACCGAGTAGCGGACCGGCTCGAGTTCGCTTCCGCGTTCGCGCGGCGGCCTGCGCCGGCGGCTGCGCTGCCTGCCACCGCCCTGGGCCCCCGAAGAATCCTTGGGCTGCTCCTTCTGGCCGCCCTCTCCCCTGTTCAGATGCGGAAGGTGGGGACGGTGAGCCTGGTGATCACCACCGGACTCCGGGGCCTTGGCCTCCTCGCCGGAAGCGGCCTTGGCCTGCTTTTCGGCTCCCTGGGCTCCGCCTCCCTGCCCGGAAGGTCGGCGTCCGCGGGAGCGCCTGTTCCTGCTCTGCCTGCCCTGGCCATCCTGGCCACGGCCTGTGGCCGCCTGAGCCCCGTCGGGGGCGCCCGACGGCGCCGCGGGGCTCACCTGAGCGGCGGGAGCCGCCTGGGGTGCGTTTTCGTCTGCCATGCAAAACCTGCAATTCGTCCTGGTTCGGCCACAGCGGAGGCGGCGCGCGCGCCTAGGTTGGCGAGCCCCTCCGTGATAGACACGCCGCCCACCACTGCTCGGCGCTTGCCGATGCGAGGTGGGTTCGGAGTGTCGCCGAAAACTGATGATCCACGGCCGCCGTCGCTGGTTGGCCGCGCATCCGAGAGCGGGGCCGCGGAGAGGCTTCGGCGGGTCGCTGAGCCCGCGGCAAGAAGCGCTATCCAAAGAACAAAGGCTGCCATTTGACACCAGTTTAGTCGGAAGGGAAGGGTCAGCGCGTGGCGTAGCGGCGCCCCGCCCGCTCAGCCCTTGCTACTGGTGGTTGTAGTGGTCGCGACTCCGCCATTAGGTGAAGTCGTCGTCGTGGAAGCAGGCACCTTGGTTGTCGTGGTCGCGACTCCGTACCGGGCGTAGCTGGTGGCTCCCGCCGGAATGTGAGGCATGGAAAATACGGGATTGCCGATCTTGTGGCTCATCAGGTACTCGAAGATCGCCTTCGCCGCCGGCGCGGCGCCGGTGGCACCGTAGCCGGCATGGCCGATGACCACCGCCACCACGTACTTTGGTGTGGGAAGCGGACCGAAGGCCACGAAGAGGGCGTCGGGCTCCTGGCCGGTGACCGACGCCGTGCCCGTCTTGCCGGCCAGAGGATAGGCGTTGAGGGGGAAGCCGATGAAGGTTCCGTAAGCGGTGCCGAGCCGATTGCCGATGGCACCCTCGAAGCCGGCCAGCATCGCGCTGCGGTCCAAGGCGCTCAGCTGGACGTGGTCGACCACCTGGGGCTGGAATCTCTTCACCAGCTTGCCGGCCTGATTGACGATGCCCACCGCGATCTGGGGAACGTAGCGCGTGCCGCCGTTCGCGAAGGTGGCATAGGCGTTGGCGAGCTGCAGCGGGGTTACAAGCGTCTCGCCCTGCCCGAAGGCCATTTCGATCTGGTCCGCCGTATACCAGGAGGTGTAGGGGTAGGCGGTCGGATACTGCTGGTGAAGGGCGACCCGCAGCTGGGGCGAATCGACCATGCCGGACGCCTCGCCGGGAAGGTTGATGCCGGTCGGAGAACCGAACCCGTACTTGGCCGCCATGTCCTGGATCGGAGTCTTTCCGTACTTGTTGGTGTTGGCATAGAACATGTAGCCGAGGTTGTAGAAGAAGACGTCGTCGGAGGCCGTCAGCGCGGTGGTGATGTTGATCGGTCCGAGGCGCTCGTAGCCGGCGTTGTGGAAGCTGCAAAGGCCCGTGCCCGGTTTGCAATTGGGGATGTTGAAGACGCCGGTGTCGTCATAGTAGAAGTACGGAGATATCAGACCACTCGAGAGCGCCGCCGAAGCCGTGGCCAGCTTGAAGGTGGAGCCGGGGGTGTAAAGGCCGTCTATGGCACGGTTGAGGATCGGGTCACCCGAGGACGGAGAGGTGATCTGG
>JAKAEN010000088.1 GCA_021818355.1 Actinomycetes bacterium
TCAAGCCGCCTCGCCGAGGCGATTACAGTGGCCAAAGCCTCCGCGCGGTGGTGCAAGCAGTGCTTCAACCTCTCAGAGACCGAGCTCTGCTCGATTTGCGCCGATCCCTCCCGCGATCAAGGCGTTATCTGCGTGGTCGAGGAGCCCAAGGACGTCATCGCCGTCGAGAGGACCAGGGAGTTCAACGGCCTCTACCACGTCCTGCAGGGATCGCTCAATCCGATCGAGGGCATAGGCCCGGACCAGATCAAGGTCAAGGAATTACTCGGGCGCCTGGCCGCGCACGACGTCAAGGAAGTGATCATCTGCACCAATCCCAACATCGAGGGGGAGGCGACCTCCATGTACCTGGCGCGATTGATATCTCCGAGCGGAATCACGGTCTCTCGCATAGCCAGCGGCCTGCCCGTAGGCGGAGACCTGGAGTACGCGGACGAGCTGACCCTCGGGCGGGCGCTGGAGGGGCGTCGCGAAGTCGCTCAGTGATGGTGGTGGTGAGGGGCTATCTCCCGCGCGTGATCGGTGCTCCCGCCGCGGTCGAGCCACAGCTTCAGGCCCGCGGCATTGGAGTGCACGCCATTCAACATCTCTAGGCGAGCAAGCGCCTCGGCGCCGGCTCCTTCGAGGTTGACCGTGAACTCGGCGGTGAGCTCCTCGATGATATCGCGCTCGTTCCTATAGGCCCTCTCCGCAACTTCCGCCCAGGTGATCAGCTCATCCTCCGCCTCGTCGAGCAGCTCCAGCGGGGATCCGAAGAGTCCGTAGTGGGCAAAGGCCAGCCCTTGCGGACCGCGCACCCTGAACTTCTCGAGCGAGGTCAGGGCGGCGTCCAGGTCGAAGTCCGCCGGTGGAGTGGCGGGGCGCAGCATGCGCACCTCCGGAAGCAGGACTCCTGCTGCGTCGCCAACAAATACGAATCCCGACTGGGGATCGAAGAAGCCCAGATGGTGCTTGGCGTGCCCGGGGGAATCGATCACCTCGACGCGCCGGTTGGAGGAAGTGGCGACGAAATCTCCGTCTCCGACCACCTTGATCCGCTCGGCCGCGGTCGGGGCCATCCTGCCATAGAGGGTGTCGAGCAGCTCACCGTAGACCATCGCGGCCGAGGAGATCAAGCGCTCGGGATCGGCGAGGTGTCGCGCGCCCCGCTCATGAACGTAGATGTCGGCGTTGGGGAAGGCAGCGGCTATGTCGCCCACCGCGCCGGCATGGTCCAGGTGTATATGCGTGACGGCCACCGAAGCGAGATCGTGGGCTCCCAGGCCAAGGCTTTCCAGCTCATCCAGCACCGCTTGGGTGGAGGATTGGCTGCCCACCTCGATAAGGCAAGGAGCATCGCCGGTCAGCAGGTAGCCCGCCGTCAGATGATCCCATCCCCCGAGCTTCGTGTCTATCTCGTATACGCCGTCACCTATTAGTCGTGCCACGCATTCCACGCTACCAGCCAAGGCCGGAACCCACAGGGCACGGCGGGAGGCTCAGGCGCTCTCGGCCGGCCCGGAGGCTGACACGCTGGGGGCGGAGCCATCCTTGTAGAAGGTGAGCGCGTTCTTCTCGGCGATATCCCGGACACCGGCGAGCAGGTTGGTCAGCTCCATGGGAAGGAGCACCTTGGTGGCAGGCGAGGAGGCCATCTGCTTGAGCGCATCCAGGTACTGGAGGAGCAGTGTGTTGGAGTCGAGCGCACGCGCGGTGCCGGTGATCGTCTCCAGGGCGGAAGCCAGGCCTTGGGCACGAAGCAGGGCCGCCTGACGATCCGCCTCCGCAGCCAGCACCGCGGCCTGCTTCTGGCCTTCGGCGGCGAGAACCGCGGCCTGCTTCTGGCCTTCGGCGACGGTTACGGCCGCCTGCTTCTGGCCTTCGGACTCCGTTACCACGGCGCGCCGGGTGCGCTCGGCCGACATCTGGCGTGTCATCGCCTCCTGAACACCCGGCGGAGGGTTGATCTCGCGCACTTCGACGTTGGTGACCTTGACACCCCACCGCTCGGTGACCTCGTCCAGCTTCACACGCAGGACGCTGTTCATCTCCTCGCGCTTGGAAAGCACGTCGTCGAGGGACATGTCGCCGACCACGCTTCGCAACGTGGTGGCGGCGATATTCAGCGCGGCCCCGGAGAAGTTCCGCACCTGGATCACCGACATGACGGGGTCGAAGACCTTGTAGAACATGATGAAGTCGATGGAGATCGGCGCATTGTCCTTGGTGATCGCAGTCTGGTGTGGAATCTCCAGGTACTGCTCTCGCAGATCGACCCAGTTGACGCGATCGATTATCGGGTTGATCAAGATGAGGCCGGGCCCCTTGGCGCCAATGGAGCGGCCCAGACGGAAGAGCACCAGGCGCTGGTAGTCGCGGGTAATGCGTACCGAGGTGGAGAAGAATGCCGCCGCCACCAGGATCACCACTACCGCGGTAGCAAGTGCTGTCAACATCCCAAGAGTCCTTTCAGTGGCTTTCCTGCCTGAGGGGGTCAGGCGAAACCTTCAGGTGAAGCCCGTCCACCTCGACGACGACGACCTCCGTGCCGGCCTTTATGGCGTCTCCGCCCGCCGCCTCCGCACTCCAGGTCTCCCCGGCGATCCTGACCGCGCCCATGGGCGCCAGGTCGGTCAGGGCAACGCCGGTCCGGGTCCAAAGCTGTTCGCGAATCGGCCTGGAGGCCACGGAGCGGGCCGCCCCCAAAGAGCGGAGGCCAAAGATCAGAAGAGAGGCGGTCGCCACAACCGCTCCCGCGGTGATCGCCCCGGCCACCAGGTCGAGTGAGCCGGTGGAGGCCGCCCTGACCAGCACCACCGCCAGAAGCACCCCGGCCACCACAAGTGCGACGGCAGCGGAGACGATGGAAGCGTGCGGGCCGCCGTGCAGGCCGACCAGAAAAGCCGCCAGCACCACAAGGATGAGAAGCATCGCGCCAAGAGTCAGCATCGCGCACCTCGCGCTTTCCTCAAGCCCAAACCTACATCAACCCGGGAGATATGCAACAGCCGGGCCGGGCGCACGAGGTGCGATCTGGGCACGGATTCCAGCGCCGAGGCCACCACTAGAATCGAGAGAGGTCTTCCACCTTCTTCCTTAGCCAAGGAGCACCACACTGTCCAAAGCCCGCAAGTGGGCACGGCCGGGCCTCCGCACCGCTTCCGTGGCCTTGCTCGCCCTGGCCATGGGCGTGCTGGGGATCGCCGGCTACGCCACCCCGGCCATCGCCACCGCGCGTCCCAAGGTACCCAAGGCCATCGGCTCACAGAGCCCGCTGCGCCCGGCCGGGCCACTTTATCTGCAGTTACAGTCGCGGCACGGAGTCACGCTCGCCTCCTACCCCCAGCTTTGGTATTCGCCGCTCAACCATTCGCCTATGCCCGGCGACACCAATCCCTCCGACGGGGTCTGGCGGCCAATCGGCACTGAGGGCACCGGCGGATACGCGGCCTTCGCCACCTACGCCGTGCCCTACCCAGGCGCGCCACAGGTCGCCATCGCCTGGATCGACCAGGGCCACGCCAAGACCCAGATCTACGCGGGAACCTCCCAGCCGGGTGGAACCTGGCCCTACGAGGGTGCCATCGCATCCTCCGTCCAGCCTTCGCTCATTGCTGCCTTCGAGGGCGGCTTCATCTTCAACGTCTCGCACGGGGGTTGGTACGAAGGGGGCCAAACCGGCCTGCCTCTCGTCTCCGGCGCCGCCTCCGTGGTGGAGTACACCGACGGAACAGTCAACGTCGGATCCTGGGGAACGGAGGTCGCCATGACACCCCAGGTCTACGCCGTCCGCCAGAACCTGGTGATGCTGGTGGACAACGGCCAGGTCTTGCCCGTGGCCCAAGACAACCCGCTTGTCACTTGGGGATACTCGCTGGGGAACCTTCTCTACACCTGGCGGTCCGGCCTGGGCGTCACGGCCAATGGGAACCTGGTCTGGGTGGGCGGCCCGGGCCTCTCGCCCCAGGTGCTTGGCGAGACGCTGGTCTGGGCCGGAGCCGTACGGGCGATGCAGCTGGACATGAACCCGCTCTGGGTGAACTTCGCCTCCTACGACTACAGCCCTTCGGCCGGCATTTCCGGATCGAACCTTCTTCCGGGGATGGCGTATGCGCCGTCGCACTACCTGGCCGGGTTCTGGCGGGACTTCCTGGCCGTCTTTCTCCGCTAGGGCCCGGACTCCCGGTCCCGTCACGCCAGCTCGATCAGCTCCAAGTAGTCGTCGGAGAAGTAGTCGATAGTCCCCTCCGGCAGGAGGAGCACCCGGCCCGGGTCCAGCATTCTGGCGAACTCGGCGTCGTGGGTGACGCAGATCATGGTGCCGCGCCAGCCGGCCAAGGCGGTCGAGATCGCCGCTCGCGACTCCGGATCAAGGTTGTTGGTGGGCTCGTCGAGAAGCAGGACGTTGCGTCGGCCGGCCACCAGGACCGCGAGTGCCAGCTTGGTCTTCTCGCCGCCCGACAGAGTCCCTGCCGGCTGGTGCACCACGTCACCGACCAGGCCGAAAGCGGCCAGCGTCCCCATCGCCTCGGTGAGGGTCGGCCCTTGGGCGATGACCTGCTCCAGGCAGGTTGCGCCAAAGTCCAGCTCCTCGTGCTCCTGGGCGAAATAGCCGATCCTCGCCCGCTCCGACACTGACACCATTCCCAGATCCAGCTCACTTCGCCCGGCCAGGACCTGCAACAAGGTGGTCTTGCCGGCGCCATTCAGACCGGCGACCAGGAATCGCTCACCTCGCTCGATGACGAAGTCAAGGTCTTCGAAGACCGTGTTGTTTCCGTAAGCCTTGCAAAGCCCGCCGACCTCGAGCACGATTCGGTCGCAAGGGAGCGGCTCGGGTATCTTTGCGGTGACCTGCTGGGTGCGGGTCGGCTCCGGCGCGTCGACGAGGGTTTCGCGGATCCGCGAGGCTCTTGAATCGAGCGTCTTGGCCACCCGCGCGCGCGACGCGGTTTGATGGCGCATGGAGTCCGCCAGGCGGGTAAGCCGCCCCAGCTCCTCCTGGGCGCGCTTGGTGGTCTCGGCCTGTTGCCGCCGCCTTTCGGCGATGGCCCGGCGATAGGCGCTGTAGTTGCCCTTGAACTCCACCAGGGCACCGTCCCCCTGGCCGCGCTCCAGATGGAAGACACGGTTTATGGATTCGTCGAGCAGTTCCAGGTCGTGACTGACCACAACGAGCACACCCGGATAGTTCTTCAGGTAGCCGAGCAGCCAGCTCTTGGCATCGAGGTCCAGGTGATTGGTGGGCTCGTCCAGTAGAAGCACCTCGGAGCCGGCGAAGAGAATGCGCGCGAGCTCCACGCGGCGCCTCTCTCCTCCGGAGAGGTCACCCAGTGCTAGTCCGAAGCGGCTCTCCTTGAGCCCCAGCCCGGCCAGGATGGCCTTGGCCTCCGACTCGGCCCGATAGCCGTCGAGGCGCTCGAACTCGTCCACCAGGCGAACGTACTTGGTGATGTTCGACTCCCGGTGATCGGACTCCAGGCGCGCCCTCGCCTTTTCGATGCGGGCGCTGAGCTCGCCGAGCCCTCGCCCGGAAAGCACCCGCGAGACGGGGCTCTGGTGCGCGGCGGCCGGGTCGTTCAAGGTGTCCTGGCCCAAGTAGCCCAGGCCCCCTTTGACCGAGACCCTGCCCTTGGCGGGCGACGCGGCGCCGGCCAGGACCTTCAGGAGGCTGGTCTTGCCGGCGCCGTTCCTGCCCACCAGGCCGACCTTGGCCCCGGAGGTTATGGAGAAGGTGAGGCCGTCCACAATGAGACGTCCACCAACTTCAACAGTGAGTTCCGAAACCGTGATCAAAACAGCTCCAAGCCGAAAGGTCGCGGGACCGCGGGAGGATGGCCCGCTCGCCGCTGGAGAATTCCGGCTCTACAGGCTAACCGCTCGCGGTCCCACCTTGGGTTGGCGCGCCTCGGCCGGGGGCAATGCCGCCCCCGGCCGAGGTTTGATCAGGCCTTGGCCGGGCGCTTGACAAAGCGCCCCACTGGCTGGCCCAACATCTTCCCGTTGGAGAAGACGTGATTTCCCCGGACGAAGGTGTCGGTGACCTTTGCGGTCAGCTCGAACCCTTCGAAAGGCGTGTACTCCTGGCTGGAGAGGGACTCCTCTGCACGGACCACCCAGGAAACGTTGGGGTCCACGAGTGCGATGTCGGCATCCAGGCCCTCGGCGATGTCACCCTTGGTGTGCAGACCGTATCGCTTGGCGGGGTTCGCAGAGATCAACTCGGCGACGCGCGAAAGCGGGAGCCCGCGGCGCCGGCCCTCGCTCACCATGCCGGGCAGCAGGTACTCGGTACCGCCGAAGCCCGACTTGGCAACCCATATGTCGTCGCGCGGCTCACCGAACTTGACCTCGTCGCGGCAGCAGGCGTGATCGCTGACCACCCAGTCGACGTTGCCCGCCATCAGGTGCTCCCAAAGTGCCTCCACGTCCTCCCGGGGACGAAGGGGCGGGTTGACCTTGCCACCGATGCCGCTGGCGGTGTGAATATCGGCCAGAAGGTGGCCTATGGTCACCTCGCGCCGGAAGTCGATATGGGGGAAGGTCTTGGCCATCAGCATCGCGGCCTCCATCGCCTTGGCGGAGGAGAGATGCAGGAGGTTGATGTTGGGAAGTCCGGTCTCGTGCGCCAAGTAGGAGGCGATGGTGACCGCAAGGCCCTCGGAATGCGGCGGGCGCGATGCGTGGTAGGCCTCGAGCCCCTTGAGCTTGCCCTCCTCCTCGACGATCTTGGTGTAGGCGGCCATGATCTCGGCGGTCTCGCAGTGCAGGGAGAGAGAGATGTTGTCCGCGAAATCCGCGAAGCGCGGGTCCTCACGGGCGGCCTCGATGGCGCGCATGATGAACTCGAAGTGCGCGTAGTCGTAGCTCTCACCCTCCGGCAGCATGAGGAACTGCCCCTGAGCCTGGGACCGGCCGTGCAGGCCATGGCTCCCGTAGAACATGAAGATCTTGAAGGAGGGGATGCCGAAGTCGCTGATCAAGGAGGGGATCTCCTCGAGGTGCTTCTTCAGGATCGGGGCGACGTGGAAACCGTAGTCGACCCACGCGCGACCCTCCGACGCGGCGATGGCATCGGGAAGGACTTCGGCGTAGGGCCCGGTGCGGTTCATGTAATAATGGCCGGTGCGCAGGTAGGTGATTCCGGTGGTGACACCGCCCTGAGCGGAGGCCGCGGATTCGCTCACCGTGTCGTCCGCCAGCGGGTTGTAGATGCCCCAATGCTGATGCGAGTCGACCACCCCGGGAAAGGCCAGCTTCCCGGTGGCGTCGATCACCGTCTTGGCCTCCGAGGTGTCGATCCCCGGGGCGATGCGGGCGAACTTTCCGTCGGTGACGGCGATGTCTGCCACCTCCTCGGGGCGGCCGGGACGCACCACGGTGGCATTCTTCAACAACAGGTCGTACATCAATGCTCCTTCCAGATTTCCATTGTCATTTATCGGGCCGCGTAGCGGCGGGAGTCGCTACTCGCGCCCCAGACCCTTGAGCAGCTCGAAGATCGGCTCCAGCGACTCCAGTTCCTCGAGTCCCGCGATGCGCGCCTCCACCTCGGTCGAGGCGTCGGCCTCGAGAAGGCCGGCGACGTTGTCGCGGAACTTGGCCGCTATCTCCGAATAAGCGAGCGGCCTCTCCGTGCCGCCGCGGTTTGCCAGCACCGCCTCTTCCACCACCGTGCCGTCGCGCAAGGTAACGGTCAGCACGGAGGGGAACTGATTGGGGAAGATCGCGCTGCAGCGATCATCCGCCACGACCTCCACCAGGTCCATGAGGGCCGTACGCTCGGGGGAGACGATCAGCTCCTCTCGGTAGTCGGCCAGGGAGGCACCCAGGCCTCCTCCGCCCAGCAGTCCCACCACCACGGCGTAGGGACCGGAGAATTGCGCCATATAGGGAGTGGTCGGCCGCCGCTTCACCTCGATCGGCTCGCCGATCGTGTGCACGATGGGTGCGGCCACACCCAGGCGCATCGCGGCTATCTGATCGGGCTTGATTCCCTTGGCCCTTATGGCGGCGGCGGCGTCGATCGCGGTGTGGGTGAAGTGATTGGCAGGGTAGGGCTTGAAGAAGATGCCCGGGACCTCCCAGTGCTCGCCCAGCCCCTCAGTCAGGTACCGCGGCTCGAACTCGCCGTGCAACCAGGCCTCGTAGAAGCCGAAACGTCCTTCCAACACCGTGGGCGGGCCGGTGAAGCCGTTGGCGACCAGCTCACACGCGGAAAGGGCCGAGTTCGCCGCCCAGCCGCAGTGCATGCGCTTGACGGTGCCACCCGTGCGGTTGGCCTCGATGATGCCCGAGGACATGGAGGCCACCACGCCAAGGGCATTGGTGATCCCTTCGGCGTCGAACCCCATGAGCATCCCGGCCGCAACGGCGCCTCCCAGGGCTCCGCATATCGAGGTGGCATGCTGCCCGTGGTCGAAGAAGGTGGAGTTGCGCGCCTCCTCGTCATAGCCGGCCATTCCCGCCCTGACGCAGACCTCCAAGCCCACGGCTATCGCGGCTATGGTCTCTTTGCCGCCGGCCCCGGCCATCTCAGCAGCGGCCAACGCGGCGGGCACCACCGTGGCGGACGGGTGCAGGACCGAGGGCAGGTGGGTGTCGTCGTAGTCGAGGCTGTGGGCCAGGACTCCGTTCACGAAGGCGGCCATGGTGGCGGGCAGGCCGCCAGGCGCTCCCACTCCGTGCGCCTGGTCGAGGCTGCCCTGCGATCGCGCGAAGGCGATCGCAGCCGCGCTGGTGTCCAACTTGGTGGCCGCCACACAGATGCCCAGGATGTCGAGGATTCTGCTCTTTACGCTTGCACGAACATCTTCGGGGAGGCGGTCGTAGGAGTGCTCGACGGCGAACCGGCCGAGAGTGACTGCTATGGGCTCGTTACTCACCTGCGGCCACCAATGCCAGCGGGCGGACCGGGGAGCCGGTCGCACCGGTTATCGCCAACGGGGAGAGGACGAAGGTGAACTCGTGCCGGCGTGCCGCAGCAAGTTTGTCGAGCTCCATCGCCTCGATGATGTAGATGCCTCGCTCGACCAGGAGCACCCGGTGTGCGGGCAGCAGGGAGTGCCCGCTGCCGGGAGCGAGACGCTCGAATGCGATGGTGTCGGCACCGACCGCGAGAGGGGCGTGGCCGGCAAGCCAGTATGCGCCGGCCTCGCCCACGCCAGGCACGCCGGAAGCCCCGCCGGTGTAGGCGGCGACGCCTTGGGAGAAGTTAGCTCCCCAACCGGAGCGGACAAGCAGCACGTCTCCCGGCCGGGGGTCGGTCCCCTGGGCCTTGGCAGTGGCCTCCAGCTCATCGGGTGAGATCTCGTACCCCCCGGGGAGGATATCCTGACCCAGGTGGCCCGCCACATCGAGGAGTATCCCACGGCACACCATGGGCTTGACCGTGTGGATTCCCATCTCCATGAAGCGCCCGCCGCGGGACGCCTCGGTGGCGTCCACACCTCCGTGCAGCAGCCCCTGATGGGAGACGTGGGCAAGGGCGTCGATATGCGTGCCGACGTGGGTGCCCATGACGATGATGTCGTTGGCGGCGGATCCGCCGTCGGAGCGAACCATGTCACCATGGCGCCTCGGAAGCGAGTGGGTGAAGGCCGGGTGGTTGGGGGATTGGGGCATACCTATGAAGAGCGGCCGCCCAAGGTCGAAGACCTCGACTCCGCCCGACAGCGCCTCCAGCAGCGCGTCGCTCACTTGATCACCCCCGCCTCGCGCAACTGGGCGAGCTCCTGGGCGCCAAGGCCCAGTTCCCCACCCAGAACCTCGTCGGTGTCCGCACCCATCGCCCTTCCGGACCAGCGGATCGAACCCGGCGTCTTGGACATTCGCCACATAACGTTGTGCATCATCACCGTTCCCAAATCCGGGTCCTCCACCTCGACGAGCATCTTGGTCGCCTGCACATGGGGATCCTCGACGATGTCGCGCGCGTCGTAGACCGGCGCGATGGCCGCCTCCGCCTCGTTGAAGGCGGCAAGCACCTCCTCGCGGGAGTGCTCGCCGATCCAGGCCCCCACGACCTCGTCGATTTCGTCGACGTGCTCGAAGCGTCCTCGGCCACTGGCGAACCAGGGTTCCTCCGCTATCTCCGGCCGGCCGACGAGGTTCATGACCCGCTCCGCGATCCGCTGGGCACTGGCCGACACGGCCACCCAC
>JAKAEN010000089.1 GCA_021818355.1 Actinomycetes bacterium
CGCGCTCAGCCCGGAGACCGCCGAGGAGCTCACCCAGGCGATAAGCGAGGCTGCCGGCGGCCGGCTGGGCGCAATCGTCCTCACCGGCCAAGGCGGGCACTTCTCCGCCGGCGGTGACGCCGAGGCCATCCTCGAGGCCATCGGGGCCGGCGACGAGAACGCGCCCTACCGGATGATGCGCACCTTCCACCGCCTCATCGAGACGATCTGGAACAGTCCGCTCCCGGTCGTCGCCGCCGTCTCCGGAGTCGTCTACGGTGGCGCCTTCAACCTGGCGCTGGCCTGCGACCTCATCTACGCCTCGGCCGATGCCCGCTTCTGCCAGGTCTTCGTGCGCCGCGGCGTCATTCCCGACCTGGGAGGGGCGTACCTTCTCCCCCGGCTGGTGGGCATGCAGCGGGCCAAGGAGCTGATGCTCCTGGCCCAAGAGATCGACGCGCGCCGCGCCGAGGCGCTGGGGATCGTGAACTCCGTTCTCCCGGACTCCGCCGCCGCGCTCTCCGCGGCCCATGACGCGGCCGCGAATCTGGCCGCAGCGCCGCGCTACACGCTGGAGATGGCCAAGCGCCTGATCAACGGCTCCACCAACTCCACTCTGGCCGAATCGCTCTCCGCAGAGGCCTCGGCGCAATCGCTGGTGCTTGGGACACCCGCGGCCAAGGAGGGCTTCGGAGCCTTCCTGGACCGCGGCAAGAGGAAAGGCTGACCCCGATGGACTTCAACCTGAGCGAAGAGCACGCAGCACTGCGCAAGGCGGTCGGCGCCATCGCCGACTCCTTCGGCGCCAACTACTACGCCGCCCACGCGGCGGCGCGCACCCCCACCAACGAGCTCTGGCGCGCCCTGGGCGAGCACGGATATGTGGGGATCAACCTCCCGGAGGCCTACGGAGGCGGCGGAGCCGGGATGGTCGAGCTGGCGATGGTCTGCGAAGAGACCGCGGCGCACGGCACCCCCATGCTTCTCCTGCTGGTCTCGAGCGCCATCTGCGGCGAGGTGATAGCCACCTTCGGCTCCGGGGAGCAGAAGGCGCGCTGGCTGCCCGGCCTGGCGGCGGGAACCACCAAGATGGTCTTCGCCATCACCGAACCCGACGCCGGCTCGAACACCCATCGCCTGGCCACCACCGCCCGCCGCGATGGCGAGGAGTGGGTGATCCAGGGCGAGAAGTATTACATCTCCGGCGTCGATGACGCGGAGGCGATCCTGGTGGTGGCGCGCACCGGCAGTGACGGCTCCGGCGCGGCGCGCCTCTCGCTCTTCATCGTCGACACCGACGCACCCGGGCTCGAGCGCCAGCTCCTCCCGGTCTCGGTGGAACTGCCCGAGCGCCAGTTCACCCTGCACTTCGACGGGGTGCGCGTGGGCGCGGACAGGCTGGTCGGCACCGAGGGGGACGGCTTCCGCCAGGTCTTCCAGGGGCTGAACCCCGAGCGCATCACCGGGGCCGCGGTCTGCGTGGGAATCGGCCGCTACGCACTGGAGCGCGCCGCCGCCTACGCCTCCACGCGGTCGGTGTGGGGGAACCCGATCGGATCCCACCAAGGGGTATCCCATACGCTCGCCAAGGCGAAGATCGAGGTCGAGCTGGCCGCGCTGATGACCGCCAAAGCGGCCTGGCTGCATGACAAGGGCCAGCCGGCCGGCGAGGCCTCCAACATGGCCAAATACGCCGCTGCCGAGGCGGCCCTGGGCGCCATCGACGCCGCCATCCAGTGCCACGGGGGCAACGGCGTCTCCACCGAGTACGGGCTCATCCCCTACTGGGGCCTGGCCCGCCTGCTTCGCATCGCCCCGGTCAACCGGGAGATGATCCTCAACTACGTCGCCCAGCACTCGCTGGGCCTTCCGCGCTCCTACTAAGAGAAAGGCCCAGCGGTGCTGGACGCAAAGACGATGGGAAACCTTATCCACCGCGTGAACGTGGGCGACTCTTTGACGCGCACGGCCGCCCGCTATCCCGGCAACCTGGCGTTGGTCGACGGCGGCAAGCGCCTCAACTACGCGGAATTCAACGCCTGGGTGAACCGGGTGGCCAACGCGCTTTACGAGCGGGGGTACCGGCGTGGGAACGTGCTTGCCCTTGCCTCCGGCAACAGCGCCGAGTTCCTGGTCACCTATTACGCCTGCGCCAAGCTGGGCGTGGCCTGCGTCCCCATCAACCTGGGCTGGAGGGCGAACGAGGTGGCCTACGTGCTCGGCCACTCCGAGTCCCGCGGCATCGTCGTGGAGAGCCAGCTCCTGGAGGTGATGGCCCCGGCAATCGCCGAGGCTCCGGGAGTGCTCGAGATCTTCGTCGCGCCGGGAACCGGCCAGCCGGCCGGGGAGGCGCCGGCCGGGCGTGAGATGCTCGGCTTCGAGGAGCTCGGCGAGGGAGCTTCGGAGGCCGAGCCCGAGCACTTCGTCGATGACCGCGACCCCATCACCTACCTCTACACCAGCGGCACCACCTCCTTCCCCAAGGGCGTGGTCGGCAATCACACCGCCATCTACCTCGAGTCGATGACCATGTGCCTGGAAGGACGCTTCGACGCCTCCGATCGCTTCGTGGCCATGATGCCGATGTTCCACACCGCCCAGCTGAACGTGCACTGCTCGCCGGCGGTGATGGTGGGGGCGGCCATCTACGTGCACCGTGGCTTCAGCGCCGAGAGGTTGCTGGCCACCATCGAGGAGGAGCACATCACCCAGATCTTCGGCCTGCCGATGATGTACCGGGAGATGCTCGAGCACCCCGACATCGAGCGCCGGGACCTCTCCAGCCTGCGCAAGGCGCTTTATGCCATGGCCCCCATGCCCGAGGCCCAGCTGCGCAGGTGCATCGAGGTCTTCAAGTGCGACTTCTACCTGCTCTTCGGCCAGACCGAGATGAGCCCTACCGCTACCATCTTCAGGCCCGAGCACCAGCTCAGCCACAACGGCGCGGCCGGGACCCCGGTGGTGAACGTGCAGGTGGGCATCATGGACGACGATGGCCGGCTGCTCCCCTGGGGCGAGCAGGGCGAGATCGTCTACCGCGGCCCGCACGCGCTCAGTGAATACCTGAAGAATCCGGAGGCCACCGAAGCCGCCTTCGCCCATGGCTGGTTCCACTCCGGCGACGTGGGCCGGGTCGGCCCGGACGGGATCCTCTGGTTCGTGGACAGGAGCAAGGACGTCATCAAGACCGGCGGGGAGAACGTCGCCTCGATAGAGGTGGAGAAGGCGATCTACGCGGCCGATCCCGGTGTGGCCGAGGCGGTCGTGGTCGGCCTGCCCCACAGCCGCTGGAGCGAGGCGGTCACCGCGGTGGTTGTCCCCCGCCCGGGCGCGGCCATCGACAAGGACTCCCTGATCGCCAAAGTGAAGACGATCATCGACCCCTACAAGGCGCCCAAGGCGGTTGTGGTGGTGGAGAGCCTTCCCAGGACCTCGACCGGCAAGATCCAGAAGAACGTGGTGCGCGAGCAGCTTGGCCACCTCTACGACGAGGGCGGCGCTTGAGCACCCGGGCACCCGAGAGCGCCGAGGCCGGATATCGCACCCGCGACCCGGCGCGCAAGGAGAGGATCCTCGAGGCGGCGGCGGGGCTGCTGGCGCGCAACGGGTTCCACTCGGTCTCCATGGCCGAGATCGGCAACCAGGCGGGCATCACCGGCTCGGGCATCTACAGGCACTTCGAGAGCAAGTCCGCGATCCTGGTCGCACTCTTCGACCGGACCATCGACGATCTGCTTGCCGACGAGGCCGCGACGATGGAGGCGCACCTCGACCTTGCCGAGACGCTCGAAAGGCTGATCGCTGCCCAGGTGGAGTTCGTGGTGCGCGACCGCGCTCTCGCGCAGGTCTACCACAACGAGATCCGCAACCTGCCCGACGAGGACCAGGTTCGCCTGAGGCGCAAGCAGCGGCTCTACATAGAGGAGTGGGTCCACGTGGTGAGGGAGATCCACGGCGGCCTCGACGACGCCACCGCCCGCGCCCTGGTGCACGCCGCCATCAGCGCCATCCAGTCCACCCTCTTCCACAACGTCGGTCTTCCCGGCGAACGGCAGCGGGAGATCCTTGCCCGCGCCGCCAAAGCCGTACTCGCCCCGGGGCCGCTCGACTAACCGCCATGAACGGAACCGGTTGACTGCACTCCAGTGCCTGCGACGACAAGGCGGCGCCTTGGACGCCGCCGCGAGAGGCGCCATCGCGCACCCTCGAAGAGGCCCGCGACCAAGGCGTAAACCAGCGGGATTCGCAGTCGGGTTAGTTTGGACACCGACAAACGACCCCCGACCCAGGAGCCTCAAGTGAGCCAGGCAAAGATAGCCTTCCTGATTCTCAGCGACGATCCCGCACGCGCAATCCCCGGCCTGGTGATGGCCCAGCGCCTCAAGCAGAACCGCGACGACGATGTTCGCGTCCTCTTCTTCGGCCGCGGGGTGTACCTTGCCGCCAGTGGGGCCGTAGACGAGCAGATCAAGGCCCTGGCGGACGCGGGCGTTCTCCCGAAGGCATGCCGCGCAAATGTGGAGCAGTACGGGGTCCAAGAGGCGATCGCAGCCCGCCAGCTGGAGCTGCTCGCCGCCGGAGCCGAGGTCGAGGAATTTCACCACCTGGGATACACGGTTCTCAGCTTCTAGCCGTCAGGCGCATGGCCTCCATTGGATTCGGCGACCGAACGGCCCGACTGCCAACGGTGAAGAACGAAATCCGACATTGTCTGGCGCAACCAAGATCGGCACGGCCACCAGGACCTTGAGAGTTCTGCGCCGGCGCCGCAAACAGGCGCGCATCGACGTTCAGGCTTTAGGCCTGGCGTGAGATCCGGAGCTTAGGCTCCTGAGGCCGCGGCCAGCCGGGTTCGCGCAGCCAGCAGCGTCGGGAAGAGGGCAAGCGCCATGAGCGCCCCCGCCAGCCCCAGGGCCGCGTAACCGACGCTTGCGACCACCAGGCCGCTGGCAATTCCACCCGTTGAGCCGGCCAGAGCCACACCCAGGTCAACCATGCCTTGGGTGCGCGCACGCCTCTCGAGAGGTATGGCGTCGGTCAACAGGGCGGTGCCGGCGACCAGGCCGAAGTTCCAGCCCAGGCCAAGAAGCACCAGAGCCAGCGCCAAGAAGACCATCGAATTGCCCGGATCGGTGGCGGCGAGGACCCCGGAGGCGAACATGGTCGCCCCGGCGGCGGCGATCAGCGGGCGGCGTCCGAGCCGGTCCACCAACCACCCGGTGAGCGGCGAAGGGAGGTACATCGCCGCGACGTGCATGGAGACGATCAGGCCGGCCACCCCGAGCCCGTGCCCCTCCATGCGGATGTGCACCGGAGTCATGGTCATGATGCCCACCATCACCAGCTGGGTGACCATCATGGTCACGGCTCCCAGCCTGAGCAGGACGACGTTGGTGAGCGCCGGAGCGGCAAGCTCCTTGGCCTCCACGGCCGTCTCGGGAGTGGCCGCCGCGGCCACCGAGCGGGCCACGCGCAAAGGGTCCGGACGTAGCAACACGCTGATCACCAAGGCGGCAAGCAGGTAGGCGGCTACGGCAAGGATGAAGGGCCCGGCGAGCTTGGGGACCCCGAGTGCTGTGGAGATGGAGCCCATCGGGTCCACCAGGTTCGGCCCGGCAACGGCTCCCAGGGTGGTGGCGACCAGCACCCTGCTGACAGCGCGGGCGCGGTGATGGGATTCGGCCAGGTCCGCGCCGGCGTAACGCGCCTGCAGGTTGGTGGTGCTGCCCGATCCGTAGAAGAGCATCGAGAGAAGCAGCAGGGGGAGGCTGCCGATCGCTGCGGCCACCACTACTCCCGCGCCGCCCACGGCTCCGACAATGTAGCCGGTGGCCAGGCCGGGGCGCCTTCCGAAGCGCTGCGAGAGCCGGCCGACGCCGGCGGCGGCCGCCGCAGAGCCGATGGTGAGCAGTGCCGAGGGAAGGCCGGAGAGGCTGGCGGAGCCGATCATCTGCTGCGCAAGCAGGGCACCGACGGTGACTCCGGCCGAGAGGCCCGCCCCGGCCAGGATCTGTGCCGCCACCAGCACCCTGAGAGTTCTGCGCTGGAGTGCATCCACCTCGGTCTTGCCAACCGCGTTCGTGATGCTGCCGACGCCCGGCGCCTCTCCAGTGCCGGGCTCCAAAGGACTCACCACCGCACCTCCTCCGATGCAGAGGCGCCAGGGCCGTCAGGGCTGCCCTCGGACGTGCAAGGCGAGAGGGTCTGGTTGCGAAGATGGGCGGGATAAGGCAACTCGGCTCCGTCGGTCGGGTGCAGGTTAGGATCCTAGTTGCATCCGACACCGAACTCCGAGGAGATTTGCATGCCCGCTGCGGACTCCCCTGCCGGGTCTTCGCAACCCGCAAGCCAGGCTTCCGCCACCGCCGTCGCCATGGTTTCCACTGACTCCGGAAAGCGCCTCGTACCCCGCAACATTCCGATCGAAGGGCCGCGACCGGGCTGGGTGCGGGTGGAGGTGGCCGCCAGCGGCGTTTGCCACGCCGACCTGGAATACGCCGCCAATCCCGAGGCGTCGGAAGATTATCCGGTGATCCCCGGCCACGAGATCGCCGGGGTCATCGCCGAGCTTGGCGACGAGGTGCAAGGCTGGTCGATCGGCGACCGGGTGGCGGTGGGCTGGTTCGGCGGAAGCTGCGGTCACTGCGCCTTCTGCAGAGTAGGCGACGTGGTGCACTGTGCCGAGCTGCAGGTGCCCGGCTCCTCCTACCCGGGAGGCTGGGCCGAAAGCGTCACGGTGCCCGCGAGAGCGCTGGCGCGCATCCCTGAGGGGATGGACTTCTTCGACGCCGCGCCTATGGGTTGTGCCGGGGTTACCACTTTCAATGCGATCCGCAAGGCCAATCTTGCCCCAGGAGCCACCGTGGCGGTGCTCGGGATAGGGGGCCTTGGGCACCTGGCGCTGCAGTTCTCGAACAAAATGGGCTTCCGCACCATTGCCATCGCGCGCGGAGCCGCGCGCGATGGGCTGGCCCGGGGCCTGGGGGCCCACGACTACATCGACACGACCGCCGGCCCGGCCGGCAAGGCCCTGGCCGAAATGGGCGGGGCGGACCTGATCGTTTGCACAGCCCAGACGACCGAGCCCGTCTCCGGGCTGCTGGCCGGCCTGCGGCCCCATGGCCGTCTCACCCTTCTCGGCGTGGACGACGGATCCATCACCCTCCCGGCAGCACAGCTGGTCATGCACGAGCTGAGCGTAGGCGGAGTGGTGACCGGCAACACGAGAGATATCGAGGAGACGATGGCCTTCGCGCTCAGAACCGGCGTGCGCCCGCTGATCGAGAGGATGCCCCTGGAATCGGCCAACGAGGCCCTGGAGCGCATCGGGGCCGGCAACGTGGCCTTCCGCATCGTCCTGGACGCCACCACCCAGCGTTGACGACCAGCCCTCGTGTAGACGTCGTCGTCATCGGCGCGGGCATCTCGGGGCTCTTCGCCGCCCGGTCGCTGGCGCGATCGGGCGTGACCGTGCGTTGCTTCGAGGCCCGCGAAAGGGTCGGCGGCCGACTCCACAGCGTCGAGATCGGCCGCAACGGAATCGACCTTGGGGCGACCTGGTTCTGGCCCGACGAGGTGCTGGTGGAGTCGGTGGCCCGCGACCTCGGCCTGGCCGTCTTTCCCCAATACCTCGAAGGGGACGCGCTCTTCGAGGCCGGCGCGCCCGGGCCTCAGCGGATCCAGGGAAATCCGATCGACGTCCCCTCCTCGCGCTTCACCTGGGGGGCACAGTCAATGGCGGGCCGGCTGGCCGACGAACTCCCCCTCGGCTCTCTCTCGCTCGGCGACCCGGTCAACGCCCTACGCGTCGATGACGCGGGCGTCGAGGTGGAAACTGCGAGCGGCACGACGTCGGCAAGCCAGGTGATCGTGGCCATACCGCCCGCCCTTGCGGCCGAATCGATCTCTTTCTCGCCCGTGCTCCCCGACGCCTTGGCGGAGACCTGCAGACGCACCCAGGTATGGATGGCCAATACGGTGAAGGTGGTGGCGATCTATGCGGAGCCCTTTTGGCGCCGGGCCGGTCTCGCGGGCGCGGCGGTCAGCTACCGCGGCCCCTTCCGGGAGATCCACGACCACAGCGGCCCCGAAGGCTCGCCCGCGGCGCTCTTCGGTTTCGCCGGCGCCGCCTATTTCGACGGGCAGGAACCCGGGCTCATCGGAGAGGCGTTCCTGGACCAGCTGGTCAGGCTGTTCGGCCGGGACGCCGCGAATCCAGAGACCCTGCATGTGGCCGACTGGAGCCGGGAGCGCCAAACCACGCCCAAGACGCCTTCGCCGATGGCATCCACCGAGACCTACGGACATCCCCTCTTCCAGCTTCCTTTCCTGGAGAGGCTTCATTGGGCTTCGACGGAGACCGCTCCTGCCTTTGCCGGCCACATCGAAGGCGCCTTGGAAGCGGGCATGAGGGCCGCGCGCAACGCGGGCCGGGCCGCGAAGGGCGTGCTCCCCCCAGCGCCGCACTGAGGTCCCCATCACGCGGCGAACGTGCGGCCGCGGAGAACCACCGTCACGTGTGGCGAGAAGGCGCCGGCTCGAGCTGCCGGATCGCGAGGTGCGCGGAGGCGGGTGCCCATCACCGCCGAGGTTGGAGGCCTATTCCGCCGGGGCTATGGCCGGTTCGCCGGCCGGTGGGTGGCGCAGCCCGCCTCTCTGGGCGGCGGCGCCGGCCAGGACCACCAGCAAGACCCCGACCACCTCGAAAAGGGTCGGCTGCTGGTGGAGGACTATCAGGCCGAGTATGGAGCCGAAGGCCGGCTCCAGCGCCATCAAGGTCCCGAAGGCGTTGTGCGTCATGTGGCGAAGGGCGTGCATCTCGAGCGCGTAGGGCAGCACCGGGAAGAGCACGGCAAGCCCCAATGCCGTGGCCAGGACGTTCAAGTCCATGTGCCCTGCCGCCTGGGGAATGCCTACGACGGCGGAGGCAACGGCGGCGATCGGCATGGTCAAGGAGAGCCCGGCCACGCCCTCGAAGCGGTCGCCGATGCTCTGGGTGAAGAGAACGTACAGGCCCCACCCGACACCCGCGAAGGCGGCGTAGCCGATGCCGGCCATGGTCATCGTCCCCTGCCAAGGCTGAGTGAGGAGAACCACTCCGGTCAGCGCCAGTGCCGGCCAGGCGAGGGCCTTCCTGCCGTGGCTGCGCGCGGCGGCAACCGTCATCGGGCCGAGGAACTCAATGGCAACCGTGGTGCCCAGGGGAATACGAGCGATCGCCGCCATGAAGGACGCCGTCGCAAGCCCGTTCATGACCCCGAGGGCGAGAAGCGGCGCCAGGTCCCTCTTGCGGACGCTGCGAAGCGGGGGACGGCTCCAGGCGATGAAGATCAGAGCGCCCGCCGTAATCCTGAGCCAGGCGGTCCCGGCCGGGCCAACCGTGGCGATCAGATGCACGGAGAGGGCCGAGCCGAGCTGAACCGAGAACATCGACGCCAGCGCCATCCCCCACGGCGGGACCCGCGGCGCTTCGGCGGCCCTGGTCATTCCTGGGCCCGGAATTCTCTCCAGTCGCCGATCTCCGCGAGCCTGCGCCTCTGCTGGCGCGCCGCGCCGGCGTCCAAACCGCCACCGCGCTCCTCGAGGTGGCCGATCACGCGCTCGCGGTGCTCGACTGGGTTGTGGTCGTCGTATTTGAACTTGGCATCGACACCGATGATCTCCAACCGCGCCCCCCGGATCCCTGAGAGCATCTTTCCGTAGGGTTCGGCACCGACCGCAACCTCGGCATGGCCTCCCTCGGGCTGGAAGCCGCCCAGCTGGGCGGAGAGGATTTCAACCTTGCCCTGCGGGTCGTCGACGACGGTCGGCCGGCAGGTGAACTGGACCGCGGCGTAATAGCTGGTGGGAACCCCGTCCTCGTCTGGACCACCCGCCTTGGCCCGCCAGTAGCTGGGAATGTAGGCATAGTCGCCGAAGATGGCCATGCGGACCTCGGTGGCAGCCTCCAGATGGGGCCAGACCGGATTGGCCTTGGCCAGGTGGATGAGGATCTCCTCTCCGGCGACCGTGAAGTGGGTGGGCACCAGGACAGGCGCGGAGGCGGGGTCGAGGTTGTTGGCCGCAAGGAGGCCGAAGTGCCCCGAGGCGGCCAGCCATTCTCGCCATTCGCTCTCGCCGAGTGTGCCGTCCCAGGGGCGGAT
>JAKAEN010000090.1 GCA_021818355.1 Actinomycetes bacterium
TCCACCCATGCCGCCCGGTTGGTGCCGGCAATGGCCACGCGATCGCCCGGGAGGTAGCCACGGCTCAGAAGCGCGGAGCTGACGGCGTCGGCACGGCGCTTCATCTCCGCGAATGAGATGGGCTGTCCGTCCTCGACGAGGAACGTCCTTCCCCCGTCATTGGCTGCGGCGTTCGTCAGCAGGGATCCGAGGGTCTCGTCTCGGGTGTTGATGAGCATGGCAAATGCTACATCCCAAAGGAGCAACGAGGCTTGCCGGAAGCCCCATCAGCCAGTTGTTCCCCGCGTGAGGGTAGGCTGGGCATGTGTCGGTTTCCGCTCACGAACTTGTCGGCGCCAGTGTGCAGTCCGCACCAAAGGGCTCCTCTTCCACCAACGTCTACGGCGTCCTTCGTCAGCGGCTGGTCCAGGGAGGATATCCTGCCGGCGCGCCTCTGCGCGAGGTGGAGCTGGCAGGAGAGCTGGGCGTCTCCAGGACGCCAGTGCGGGAGGCACTGCGCAGGCTTTCGGCCGAGGGCCTGGTCCACATCGAGCCCAACAAGGGTGCGCGCGTCGCTCCTTGGATCGATGCCGATCTAAGAAGCACGTTCCGTCTGCGCCAACGCCTCGAGGGCCATGCCGCGGCCCGCTCCGCGGAGCTGATCTCCGAAGAGGGCATCTCCCGCCTCGAAGAGCTTTGCGAGCAGATGGAGTCGGCGGCGAGCGGGACCTCGTCGACGCGCTTCGAGGACATCGCTCTCCTGAACCACGACTTCCATCGCGTCATCATCGAGGCTGCCAACGACGGGCGGCTCGTCGAGGTGATGGCGGCGGTCGTCCAGGTTGCGCTCGTGCGGCACATGTTCGAGCGTTATAACGGAGAGCAGCTGCAGCGCTCTTTCGCACACCACCGCGAGCTTGTCGCCGCCTTCCGCCATCGTGATCCTGAGTGGGCCGAGGCCATTATGAGCGCCCACATCTTTCACGCCAGGGCTGTGCTCTTCCCGAACGGCGGGGAGACGCGCGAAGGCTGACAGCCTCGCGGCACAGTGCGTCAGTCGCGGACGACGGTGATTTCCAAGCTGTCGGCGATCTCGTCCAGCCTGGCCAGGCCGGCGGCGGAACGGAAGGGAAGTGCCGGGCCATCGGCAGTTAGTTCCCCTTGCGCCACACCACCACCGCGGCCCGTCAAAGGCCCGAAGAGGATTACGGCCCATCGGCCGGGCGACTGCCTGGATTCCCACCACATCCCATCGGCCTCTGGAACGGCCGCGGCCAAGGATTGTGCCCATGCCCGCGTTCGCTGGTAACTCTCGCGCCCACCCAGGATGAGCTCCGCGCGCGTCGCACCGAGAGCCTCGAGTCCGCCTTTCGCGAGGCGAATCAGCGCAAGATCACGCGTGGTGACGACTTCGGACCACTGCCATGACGCGTACTTGGACAGCGATACGCGACGCGGCCGATGCTGCCCATCCGGGGTGTCCACCGTGTGGAAGATGGTTTCCGATGCGGTCGCCTCGTCGGTCTCGCCGCCGTAAAGAACCGGGACCACCGACCCACGGACGGCGATGGTGGAGAAGCGGTGATCGATCCCGCTTCGCTCGTCGAACTGGGCCGAGCCGAAGAGATGCGAGTGTGCCCGATGGATACGAAGCGGCGCGGGCCAGTTGTCGACGATGGCTCGCCCAAGGAGTTGCTCGGGGCCGGCCGCCGGGGTCACCTTCGCCCCACCCCCGGAGGAGGAAGCTCAGTCAGGGTTTGCCACCGCCCATTCCTCCGCCTCCTTGCGGGCTGCTTCGGCCACCCGGTCCGGCTCCGTGTCCAGCAGGTCCACGGGCCGGCTCCAACCGAGCAGGTCTATTGGCGTCGTCCACCACAAAGCCAGCGCCCACCCCTTCATCTCCCTGGGGAGGGAGGCCAAAATGTCCGCGACCGCCTGCTTTGGGCGGCCAAGTTCGGGATCGAACTGGAAGCCAGGGTAAAGGGTGCGGCCATGGTGGACCACGGAGAAGATCTTGTGTTCGGCTTGCCAGCGGAGCGCCGTGGCCCTCCGGTTGGCCGCCTTGGAGCCCGCCAGGGTGGCGATGTCTTGAGAGGTAATGGCCCCGAATTCGTCCAGCAGCTCCTGGCGTGCCTCCGCGTTCCTCCGCGCCTGGGCGAACCATCCCGGCGGGGGAACACTCGGGCGGGTGACGGCATCCACCACGGCTGCGAACGCGGACAGCTCCTGCAGCTGCGACTCCAACCTGGGCTGCAGCGCGGCGGCGGCGGCGGCGGTCACTCCGGCCAACTCCGGTCCGCGCAGCCCGGTCGCCGACTCCGCAGCCGGATGACGCACGGGTCCCGTCTTCGCGATCCCCTCGATGGCCCTCGAGGCGGCCGCAAGCGCGTCCATGGGCACGGTTATGACGGAGAATCCGCGGCCCTCCAGCTCGCGGAGTGCCGCGCGGGCGTCCTCCGCCGACAGGCGCTCGGCGACGACTCCTGCCACCACCTCGGCCTGCCGGTGGCGACCTCGATGCGTAACGGGCATGACATCACCTCCCTGTGTCATTCCCGTAACTATCCTAGGTCGCATTTCGGCCGGCGGGCAAGGGCTTCGATCTGAGGCGCGACCCAGGCATCGACCTCACGGCCTCACGCATCCCAATCTCGCCGCGTGGGGATATTCGGTACGCCGGAGTTGGGAAGCGCCACGTACAGAGTTGCCGTCTGCGAATCTGCCTGTTCAGCGGGGAGGTCTCCCAAAACGCACCGGGCAGGCACATGGCCTGCCCGGTGCGATCCGATGGGCTTGGGACGGGGAACCCGTCTCGCTCCTGATGGTCGGGAAGGCGGGATTTGAACCCGCGGCCTCAGCGTCCCGAACGCTGCGCGCTGCCAAACTGCGCTACTTCCCGTGACTGCAATATTCTATTTCGGCTCGACCCGACGTTTGCCGCACGCCCGTGTCGAGTTAGGGCACAGGGACGCTTTCGGGCTTGAAGCTCGGATCCTCGTAGGTGTGGCCCGAAAGGATTGCCTTTGCGGCATCACCGATTCGGAACGAGTCGAGCGGCTTGACCAGAAAGCCTTCGACCTTCGAGCGGCGCGCGAGGAACACGTCGGCACGCCTGTCGAGCAGAAGCAGGACCGGAATGTGCGGCAGCCGTCCGCCGGACTCCTCGAGGTGCAGGTCCATGGCGATCGCCATTCCGCCCATGTGCCCGACCTGCATGTCGGCCACCACCAGGTCGGGAGCAGTCTGCTTGCAGGCGTCGACGAGCACACTGTAACTCTGGAACCGGCTCACGCTCTGGCTGACGAACTCCAGGGCGGAACCCACCTCGTCCAAGACTTGCTTGGCGTCGCTCACCACGTAGATCTTTGACATCGTGGCAATCTTAGTGGAGTCGCGCGACGGCGCACAAAGCGGACTCCGTGGCTACAGGAGGGAGCGGGCCATCTGCGCCAGGTCTTCGATGGAAGCGATGTCCCTGTCGAGGAGGGGAACCCGTGCCACCCGGGGAGGCTCGAGGTCCGCAACGAGGCGAATCAGTTCGGACTCCTCCGAGTTGCGCAGGAGCTCCATTCGCGCCAGGTTCGCCTCGAGTTCGTCCCGGTCAAGGGGTTCGAGTTCGGTCTCAAGCTCCGCGCTCCTTGACCCGGTTGCGAAAGCCGGGGTGTGCCGGTTCGAAATCACACCGGCCACGGCAAAGCCGAATCCAGAGAGCTTCTCGCCGAAAGAGAGAGCCTCGGTCACGGTGTCCCCTCGCGGCGCCGAGACCAGAACAAAGGCGGTGGCGTCTTCGTGCAGAAGTGCCTGTACGCTCTGGGCGCGCTCGCGGAAGCCGTCCTCCATTCCCTCGAAGTCCTGGAAGAACGCGACCGCCTCATCGACCACCTCGGCCCCTACCACCCGGGAAATGGTCTTCAGCACAGCGCGCGCAGCGAAGGAAACCGGTCTCAGGATGGCGGGACCCGGGCTCATTATCAGCCTGAAGACGCGATTGTCGAGAAAGCTGACCAGCCTTCGAGGCGCGTCGAGAAAGTCGAGGGCGTTGGCGCTGGGCGGAGTGTCGACCACCAGAAGCTCGAAGCGCCGGTCGTTGTGGAGTTCAAAGAGCTTCTCCATCGCCATGTACTCCTGCACGCCGGACAGATTGCGAGTCAGATTCTGGTACACGCGGTTCGAGAGTATCCTCCCCGCCTGGTCCTCGGTCTTGGCATAGCGAACCACCAAGTCGTCGAAGGTCGCGTCCGCATCCAGCATTACCGCCCACAGCTTTCCGGCACCCACCGCGTCGATCTCCACGGGGTCGTTTCCGATGTGCTCGATTCCGAGCGCGTCGGCAAGCCTCTTGGCCGGGTCGATGGTAACCACGCACGTCCGGATGCCCGAGAGTGCCGCTCCCACGGCGATGGCTGCCGCCGATGAAGTCTTGCCTACGCCGCCAGGGCCGGCGAGCACCACCACTTTGCGGCTGCCAAGCAGGTCGCCCAGCCTTTCAATGGGCCTGTCCGGCCCGGCGGCGGCCACGTCAATGGTCATCCGAGACCTCCGAGAGCAAGTGCTCGGCCAGGCCGGCAAGTTCTTCGACGCCCAGGCCGGTCGAGAAAATGAACGGAACCCGGGCCATGCGGCAGCCGGGAAGCCGGCGGCGCAGTTCGGCCAAGTTCTCTTCCTGGAGGTGTGCCTTGGCGGCGACGAAGCGGTAAGCGTCCGCGCGGTCGTCCCGCTCCGCGAGGCTTGCAAGAGCCTTGCGCGCCTGCGGGCTGAGCCGGATCGGTGCCTGGAGCGCATTGACGACCACCGGCCCGAGCGCTATCGCACCTTGGTCCTCGACCTGGGCGTAGGTCTGGGAGGTCTCCGAGACAGGGGTCTCCTCCGCCAGGGTCACCAGTACGAGCTTCGACCGGGAAGGATCGGTCAGTAGCGCCTGGACGTCGTCCGCTTGGGAGCGCAGGAGACCGACGTTGGCAATGTCGGCAAGACCTTTCGGGCTGGACAGGAAGGTCAGAAGGTGGCCGGAGGCCGGCGCGTCGAGGATGATGCTGTCGAATTCGCCGGAGCGCTCCATCTGCTTCAGCTTCGCCAATACCAGGAGCTCGCGAATTCCCGGGATGGCTGTCGACACAACCGATACCACACCGGTGGAGATCAGGCGCCTTCCCAGGCTCGCCATGCCGTGGTCTTCGAGGTACTCGATGAGGATCTCCTCCGGACGCAGCTCGAAGATGCGGAGCTTGGGGGAGATGGCCGCCATTATCGGCGCCTCCTCCCCTAACGCCTGCAGAAGTTCAGTGGCGGGGCGCGAATGCGCCAGCCCGACCAGCGCCGTGCGCCTGCCCAGACCCGCGGCCGCGATGGCAGCGGCGGCGCTGATGGTGGACTTCCCCACGCCGCCCTTGCCTGCGACGATCAGCAGAGAGGTTGACTCGATGGCTTCCTTGAGTGGTGGCTTTCCGGCCATGTCCCTATCCGGCGGAACGCCTGGCTACTTGAGGCTGGCCTCGATCGACTGCACTGCGGGAATGGAGCAGACGGAGCCGGGCTGGTTTCCGTCCATCTTGCAGATGGTGGCGATAATCAGGTTGGCGGACGGCAGGATCGCGCCGTTGGTAACAGTCCCCTTGATGGTCAGACTCCCCGCGATGCTGTCCCGTGAAAGGCCTTGCAGCAGTCCCGGTGAGTAGGAAGGACCGGAGATGATGTACTTGTTGGCGAAATCGATGAAGGGAATGCCCGCAGCCAGCGAGGTGTAAGGGGGCTTGTCGTATTGGTTGAAGTACTTCTGCTGAAGCGCCGTCGGGGTCATCAGCGTGGGGTAGTTGCCGTTGACCTGCTTGTTGGTCGTCATCTCGACGCCCTGGAAGTCGATGTATGGGCTCGAGTAGGTGGAGCCGTAGAAGCTGAAGGTCTGGGTGTTGGGATAGACGTCGCTGGAGGACGACGTTGTGACGTGGAGGTTCTTGAAGGTTCCGAACTTGGAGAGCGCAATTATGAGCGGCCATCTCTCGGCTGCGCAGTAGGGGCAGTAATCAGCTCCCATGTACAGTACGACGGGCTTGCCTGCGCTCTCGAAGGTGGGTCCACCCGTGATCTTGTATGGCATGGTGATGCTTCCGGCCGGCACGGTTGCCGAGGCGAGGGCGCTGTTGGGTACGCCGGTCACCGCTGCCACCAGCGATGGTGAGGCGAGTTCACTGGTTCCGCTCGAGCTCGAGGTGGAGCGGTTCAGCTTGACGAGCACCAGGGTGGCGACAACGGCTACGACCACGACCAGTGAAATGGCGGCGACAATAAGGCCGGTCTGCGAACCTTTCCCCGCCTTGGCCGGACCCTTGCCACGTGAGGACGAGTTCCTCTTCACCTGCTGAGCCATGCGTAGATCTCCTTGGGCGCTGTCCATCGTGGCGCGCTGCGATCGCCTGCACTGGCGCAGACGCACTTGTATTAGAAGATAGCCCGCTTCTTCGGCATCCATAAGCTGCCCAGGCCGAGGAGGCAGCCGAGGCGCCCGGCCAACCGTCAGGCAGGCGGTCCCGGCGGTAACATATGAGCCAGCCCACGGTTCGCGGGCGGCCGGATTCGGCCTCGTCGAGCGAGGTTTACTCGCGGGGGAAAGATGGCCTTGGAGCTGCCGGCGCTGAATCTTCGCGCCGCGTCAATAGAGGTTGAGGGTACCCGGGTAGGGTACGCCGAGGCCGGGGAGGGGCGGGAGATGCTCCTAGTCCCAGGCTGGTCGCTGCCTCCGCGCATCTATGCCCAGTCCGTAGCCCGGCTTGCCGCCAGAGGCTTCCGGGTGGTGCTTCCGGAGATCTATGGATCGAGAGCGCGCTTCGACCTCTCCGGCGGAATATGCACTGCAGCCGGGCTGCTCTCGTCCTTCGCGTCGAGGGTTTTTCAGGGGCGGAGCTACCACCTCGTGGGCCACTCCCTCGGAGGTGGCTTCGCCATCTGTCTGGCCGCGCAGAGTCCTCAGGAAATAAGTCGTCTGGTGCTCGTCTCGTCGATTGGCGACCCTACCTGGACCGACAGAGGGGGGCGTCCCTCCCGGCTCTCCCGGCGCCCCTTGCAAGACTGGGCCGGGGCTTTCGTGGCGGACATGGCCAAGACGCGCGAGCGCGGGCGCAACGTGCCCCGGGTGATCGTGGAGTCCCTCGGGGAGATGGGACGCAATCCGGGGCGTGTCCTACAGTGCGCCATGCTCGCGAGGCGCGCCGACCTGCGACCCGAATTGGCCAAGATCGCAGCTGCCGAGATTCGCTCGCTGGCCATCTGGACCCGGGATGACGTTGTGATACCCCGCGAGAGCTTCCTGAGCCTGGCGGAGCATCTGGGTGCCTCCACCCTGGAGCTCCCGGGCTCTCATGGCTGGATATTCACCTCCAGCGAGGAGTTCGCAAACGTGGTGGGAGATTTCCTGCTCGACTGAGCCGGATTGGCGGCCGCCTGTGAGTGCTTTTGGCATCGGGTAGCTTGGTTGCATGGAACCACGCCAGGCTGCGACCGTAATGCTTCTACGTAACCGCAAGAGCCCGGGTGTCGAGGTCTTCATGTTGCGCCGCAATCTCACCCTTGATTTCGTGGGAGGAGCGTACGTGTTCCCAGGAGGTGCGGTGGACCCCCATGACGAGGCCATCGCCCTGGACCAGTCTCTCTTTGGGGGCAGTGACGACGCGTGCTCCGCGATCCTCGAACTTCCCGCAAAGGGTGGCAGCTTCTGGGTTGCCGCGATTCGGGAGTGTTTCGAGGAGGCGGGGATCCTGCTGGCCTCGCGTGGCGGGAGGGCTCTGTCATTCGAAGATCCGGCCGAGCGGGCGCTCTTCGACGGTTACAGGCGCGCGCTCAACGCCAAGGAAACCAGCTTCGAGGCCATCCTTCGCGCCGAGGGGCTTCGTCTGGAGACGGACGGCGTTGTCTACTTCAGTCATTGGATCACGCCGGAGGGCGCGCCGCGGCGTTACGACACCCGCTTCTTCGTCGCGGCGGCGCCGGACCACCAAGTGGGGTTGCACGACAACGGCGAAACCGTTGCCAACGTCTGGATCACCCCTGCCGAAGCCCTCGAGCGCTACCGGGCAGGTGAGTTCGACCTGATTCTTCCGACGATCAAGAATCTCGAGGCCCTGTCCCGCTATGCCGACGTAGCCTCCGCCCTTACCGATGCCCGGACCTTCAAGGACCTACCGGCCATCACCCCGCGCATGGTGATGGAGGAGGAGCAGCTGCGCGTGTTGCTGCCGGGAGAAGACGGCTATGAGGAGGCGTCCACGGAGGGGCTTCGGGCCGGCTCCCCCTTGCCGGGCCGGCCCGGGGGACCAGCGATCAGCTGAGGCCGGGGCGGCCGGAGAGCATCCGCCTTTCGAGGTCGGCGAGCCGCGAGGTGCAACCGGACATGTCGGCGATGGGGGCCACCGTTCGGGCAAGATCCTGTGCCAAGGCGCTTATGGCAGCCAAGTCGTCCCCCGGATCGTCGCTATCGAGCCTCTCGGGCAGTGTGGCCTCGGCACGCCCTTCCTGGCTTCCCAAGGGGATGCGGGCCAGAAGCGGAAGCGAGAGCTGCGCGCATAGGTCTTCGGTGGAGCCGCGTCCGAAGACATAGTGGCGCTCCCCGTGCTCGCAGACGAAGTAGGCCATGTTCTCCACCACGCCGAGCACCGGCAGGCTCCCCTTGCGCGCCATGTCGACCATGCGCATGGCTACCTCGCCGGCATTGTCGTGGGGGGTGGTGACCACCAGGACTCCGGCGTGAGGGAGAAGGCGAGCAAGCCCCATCTGGATGTCACCGGTGCCCGGCGGCATGTCTATGAGCAAGTAGTCGACCTCGGACCAGTCCGTGTCCTCGACAAAATGCTGGAACGCCCGGTTCAGGACCAAGCCCCTCCACATGATCGCGGAAGACTTGTCCTCGGTGAGAAAACCCATCGAGACGACGCGGAGTTCGCCTGGGCCGACGTTCACCCTTATCGGTTCGATCCGCCACTCCTCAGCGGTCCCGGTGGCCGCCGCCCGGGCCTCCACACCCAGTAGCTTTGGGAGCGAGAATCCCCAAATGTCCGCGTCGAGCAGGCCGACCGTGTAGCCGGACCTGGCCAGCGCCACGCCCAGGGAGGCGGTGATGGTGGACTTTCCCACTCCACCCTTGCCCGACGCCACGGCGATCACCCGGCTTCCGGCCGGTATGGAGGTGGTGGGCGCGGCCTCAGCCGCCTTCGCCCTGGCCAATTTCATCGCCCGGCTGCGCTCGGACGCGTCCATCTGCACGACTTCGAAGCCAACCTCCAGGCCAGGGTGCGCTGCCACGACCTTGGAGCGGATCTCGTCCTGTATGCGCGCTCGCAGAGGGCACGCGATGGTGGTGAGCGCAAGCTGGACGATAGCGCGTCCCCCGTCGACCCTGACATCGCGGAGCATGCCCAATTCGATGATGCCCACACCCAACTCTGGATCGACGACGCTGGAAAGCGCTGCCCTTATCGCCTCTTCCGGCTCAGTCACTGGACGCCTCGATTGCAAGTGAGCTGTTCGGGAACGAGCCGCGGATGCCATCCGGCGGCCTCGCCGGCTATCCAGCCTAACGGCGCGCCGCGGCGAGGACAGAATTTCTCCTACCGGTGTAGAATTATTTGTCAAAGGCGGGCAATGCGTTAGCGCAACGGTTCGCTCTTCGGATATCTTCTGTATTCGAAGATCCATGTTGCTCTAGGCCAAGGTGGGTAAAAGTTGTCAGTTGGAACCGCTATCAAGATTGGGAAGAAGCCGACCGCGATCATCGTCACGCCCCCGGCGGCGTCCAAGGTCGCCGAGCTGCTGGCCGAGGAGGCGGGCACCGAGTCCCTGTTCCTGCGCGTGGCCGTGAAGCCCGGCGGATGCTCCGGTTTCTCCTATGACATGTTCTTCGACTCCGAGATCGCCGACGACGACATCGTCAGCGAGGTAGCGAGCGAAAAGGGCGGCTTCAAGGTCGTAGTGGATTCCAGCTCGCTGGAGCACATCAAGGGAGCCACGCTCGACTACCGCGATGGCCTGCAAGGTGCCGGCTTCCACATCTCCAACCCCAATGCCACCCGCACATGCGGGTGCGGCTCCTCCTTCTCCTAGGAGAGGTTGCGCGGCCTGAGGGCCGAAATTACGAGGAAGGGGCGGTCCAGATCG
>JAKAEN010000091.1 GCA_021818355.1 Actinomycetes bacterium
CGTGCTCGGTGTGGCGATCTAGCACCGCAATCACCCGCGACAGCCGGATGATCTCCGGTCTAGTACCGACGATGGTCATGACCTTGAGGCGTGCTGGGGACTGCGGCCGAGACTCCTGGCGGGATTGCGTCGTCGCTCCGCCGACGGCGGGACTCCTCGCATTAACAGACTTCGCGGTACTCGCTTTGACGGCCGAGCCGACGCCCGCACGGGATTGCTTCGTCGCTTCGCTCCTCGCAATGACAGGTTCGGCGGTTTTCACAACCACGGGCTTCCGGGACCCCATGTCATTGCGAGCGCCCGCAGGGCGCGAAGCAATCCCGCCCCTCACCTTCGGTTGCCTAGCCATGCAACACCTCGCTGAAGTAGGTGTCTGGGTGCTCCCGATCCAGGATCTCAGACGCCCAGAACAGGACGATCATCTCGGTGGACCCCACATTCTCGATACTGTGCGTCATGCCAGGCGGAATGTCCACCACCTTGAAGTCTGTCCCCGAGACGTGGTGCTCGGTGACCTCATCCCCGAGGATCGGGCGGAAGCGGATCACCGCGTCGCCTTCCAGAACACAGAACTTCTCCACCTTGAGGTCGTGACAGTGGTTGCCCCGCGTCACGCCGGGATGCGTGCGGGAGACGAACATTTGCCCGAAGTGCGGCGACTTGAGCAACTCGGCCAGCGTGCCGCGCGGATCGCTACGCTGCTCGAGCGGGTAGGTGAGATCGCTGGGCGGAATGTACGAGGTATAGGTCCCGAGCAGCCGGCGGGTGAAGGGGTCGGTCACGTCCGCCACCTCGAGCGTCCGCCGCATCGCCCGGAAGGTGCGGATGCGCTGGGCCAACTCGCCCAAACTGGCGTTGAAGGTGGGCCGAACCTCACCACGCGTTACGCCCGTGGGCCTGTCCTCGAGGTGGGTCATGAACTGCGCAACCACGTCGTCGACGTACACCAGTTCCACCACGCGCGCCGGGTCGGAGATCGCGATCGGCAGGTCGCGCGCAATGTTATGGCAGAAGGTGGCAACGACCGAGTTGTAGTTCGGACGGCACCACTTGCCGAAAACCCCCGGCAGCCGGTAGATCACCGCCGGTGTGCCGGTGCGAACCGAGTAGTTTTCGAGCGCTTGCTCGGCAGCGAGCTTGGAGCGCCCATATGGGTTGTCCTGCGTTGCCTGGTACGAGGACGAGAGCACGATCAGCGGCTGGAGTGCGGTCGGATTGGTCGCGGCGTTCTGGTCGATCGCGGCAAGAAGCGCGTCGAGCGAGCCAACGTTGCCGGTGGTGAACTCCTCGTCACGCTCGGGGCGGTTCACCCCAGCGAGGTGGTAGACCACCGACGCCCCGTGCACCCCAAGGGCCAGATCCTCGGGCGTGGAGTCCACGTCAACCCCAGCCACCCCAACCCCGCGGCGCTTCAAGGTCACGACAAGGTTCTTGCCGATGAAGCCGCGCGCGCCCGTCACCAGCACCTTTCTCGGCCGGCATTCGCCCTCACTCATCGATCTTCTCCCCGGCAAGAGCGCGCTTCACGATGTCCAGGGAGAGCAGCATTTCGGCCATCTCGTCCACCGACAGCCGTTTGGTGTTCTGGCTGTTGTAGTCCTCCACCTCGGACACCTCGCTGCGTCCCTGGTCAAAGTACAACCCGTAGTTCAGGTCGCGGTTGTCGGCGGCCACCCGGTAGTACGCACCCATGTCCTCGGCGACCGCCATCTCCTCGCGCGTGAGCAGCGTCTCGTAAAGCTTCTCGCCATGCCGCGTCCCGATCACCTGAACCGGCCTTGTGACCTTGAAGACCTGCTGTAGCGCCTTGGCCAGCGTCTCAATCGTGGCCGCCGGCGCCTTCTGCACGAAGATGTCGCCCGGGTTGCCGTGCTCGAACGCCCATAGCACGAGGTCCACCGCTCCGTCGATTGACATCATGAATCTGGTCATGTGGGGATCGGTGATTGTCAGCGGCCGATCGGCCTGGATCTGCCGAATGAACAACGGGATGACCGAGCCGCGGCTCGCCATCACATTGCCATAACGAGTGCAGCAAATCACCGTGTGGTGATTCGCCACCCGCGACTTGGCCACCGCGAGCTTCTCCATCATCGCCTTCGATAGGCCCATCGCGTTGATGGGATAGACCGCCTTGTCGGTGGAGAGCACGACCACGCGCTTCACGCCAGCGGCGATTGCAGCGTTGAGCACGTTCTCGCCACCGAGCACATTGGTACGGACCGCCTCGATCGGGAAGAACTCGCACGAGGGGACCTGCTTGAGTGCAGCCGCATGAAAGACAAACTCCACACCGGTCATCGCGTCCATCACGCTCTGCTCGTTCCGCACGTCGCCGATGTAGAACTTCATGCGCGGGTCGGCCCAGCGTCGGCGCATGTCGTCCTGCTTCTTCTCGTCGCGGGAAAAGATACGGACTTCCCCGAACCCCCGGCTAAACACGCGGCCCGCGACCGCGTTGCCAAAGGTGCCAGTTCCGCCCGTTACAAGTAACGTGTGCGAGTCCATGCTCACTCCCTAGCCCTAAAACAATCGGTCCCCAAAGGCGACAACGTATTCAGCCATCACAATCTTGAACACACCCTTGGCGAGCGCCCGAAGACCTGCCCTGCTCACAATGCTACCCAACTTCGGTCGCCTTGCCCCAGATGGAAGGCCACCAGGCGCGATTCGCCGCAACGTCGCGATGTAAGGCCAATACAACGTTCGTCTCAAGCTCCACGTGAGCCACACTCTCCCGGCCGCTGTCCCGGTGGAGTAGTGCCATCGCGACAACTGCCGCACCTCAGCAAAATGGAAGAATACGAGTGGTTCACCATCAACCACCACAGACCCGTGCTTCATTTCCACCCTGTGTTGTCCCAGGTTCCACGGCGCCAAATTGATGCCGGGAGCGTCCACCACACAAACGTTGTCAAACAACTTCGGGAACGAGTCAAGGTATCCCTGATCGGCATATTTCCCGGCCTCTTGGCGCTCATAGCACCACTCAAGGCACCGAGCCACCCACCACTTCAGGCAAGCCGTGCCTGCGGCGTCCCTTCTAAATGTAACCCACCCGACATTGTATTTGCCCACCTTCTCATAGCGCTCCAAGCCAGGCGAGAAACGATGAGGCGTGATTCCCACCGAGCTGTTGCCAATACGCTGGAATACAGGCTCGGGAGAGGCGAAGAAGAAGAGGTCCGCGTCAAGGTAGGTCACGAGGTCATTATCGGCAACCCTTTGAATCACATACTCGCATGCGGCGGAGCTCAGCGTGTAGTAATACTCCACGAGGCTCCTGTTACCTTTCGCCACCACTAGCTCTGGGATAGCGCGCTCAATCTCATTCAGAGGGACCACCTTTACGTTCGGGAGGGCACAGGCACAAAGCTGGTGTTCGCACTCGGGCGACAGGGCGACCACCCAAAGAAGAAAGTCATCACAGTGCGCCGACAGGGATTGATACATTGCCACCCCCCGAGGGAGGTACCGATGATCAAAGAGTGTCACAAACGTCCTTGTCACAGGCCTCACCTATACGGAGAAGGACGACAGAGCACTGATTACCTGGCTAATGTCATCAGCCGTCATCTCCGGGTATATCGGTAAACTAAGGATCCTCTTGCAAATGCTCTCGGTTGCCGGCAGCCCCCCTGGTCCCACCTTGACCCTGCCTGCGTAACCCGGCTGTTTATGCACGGGCACGGGATAGAGCACCGCGGTCCCAACCTTTTGAGCCGAGAGATGGGAGCGAAGCCTATCGCGCTCCTCCGCCTGGACGACATATTGATGGAAGACATGTTCACGGTCCAACAGGCGCCCAGGGTGCGCTACGCCACCAATGCTCACATTCTGATAGGCACTGGCGATCGCCTGCCGCCTTGCGTTACCCCCCGGAAGATGCTCCAACTTGACTCGCAAAATGGCGGCCTGCACCTCGTCCAACCGTGTGTTCATCCCGGGAATCTCGCTGACATAGCGCGTCCGCCACCCGTACTGCTTGACCAGCGCGCATTGCTGCGCCAGGCCGCTGTCCGACGTGATGACAGCGCCCCCATCGCCGAAGGCCCCAAGGTTCTTCGTGGGATAAAAGCTGAATACGCCCGCAATTCCGATGGTGCCGACAGGTCGCCCTCTGTAGGTGGCCCCGTGGGCCTGCGCACAGTCTTCGATGACCCATGCCCCATAGCGCGCCGCCAGCTCCATGATCGGGCCCAACTCCGCAGGTTGCCCGTAGAGATGAACCGGAATGATGGCCCTAATCGGCGCCCCTGACCACGCACCCAAAGTTGCCGCGAGGTGCTCCGTCGACATCGTGAAGGAAACGGGGTCCACGTCGACCAGCACCGGACAGGCCCCGACAAGGTCAATGGCCGCAACCGTCGCAACCGCTGTGTGTGAAACCGTGACGACCGCATCGCCTGGCCCAATCCCAAGGGCACGCAAAATGAGTACCAGGGCATCAGTGCCACTCCCTGTGCTGGTGCAATGGGACGCGCCAAGAAAGGACGCGAAAGCTTCTTCAAAGGCCTGCACCTCGCGGCCCATGATGTACCAGCCACTCTTCAGCACACGCCCCACGGCCTCATCAATTTGGCCCATATGGGCACGATAGCTAGCCCCAGGGTCTGCGACTGGGATGTCTCGCACGTAAGCCCCCTATAGATAATGGCCGAGGTTGGTCCTGAAGTACTCCACCGTCTCCAGGAGGCCTTGCCGGAGCCCAACCGTTGGTTGCCAGCCAACTTCGTCGCGAATCAGGGAGAAGTCCGCATAATAGTCGCCAATGTCGATCGCTTTTCGCTCGGCAGGGAAGTCTCGGACCCTGAACGCGCCAGTCCCCGCCACATCAACGAGCAACCCTGCCAACTCCTGCAGGCTGATGACCTCGTCACTACCAAGGTTGTACACCTTCCCTACTGCCGCCTCCGCGCTCGCAGCGAGCAGGAGCGCCTCCACGCAATCGTCCACATAGGTGAAATCGCGTAACTGCGTCCCCCCCCAGACCTCGAAGGGAACGCCCTCGAGAACCTTGCGGATCCATATTCCGACAAACGTCTGTCGTGCGTCCTTGATCCGCATCCTCGGGCCATAAGTGTTCGTCAGCCGAAGCGCGGAAGACCGGATGCCATACACGTTGCTGTAAAGAATGTGGTACCACTCGCCCGCCATCTTGTTGATGCCGTTGACGTCCACCGGTCGTAGTTGGTGCCTTTCGTCGACGGGCAGGTACTCAGGTCTGCCGTACACCTGCCTCGTACTTGCAAACACGATCCTAATACCCGGGTTGAAGCGACGGCATGCCTCCAGGATAGAGATTTGTGCCTTGCAGTTGATTTCCAAGTCGGTCTGCGGACTCTCCATCGAATCCATGTGGCTCGTCTGACCCGCCAGGTTGAAAAGGTAGTCCTGCCCCTGCACCAGGTGCTTCATGCTGTGCTCATCCCGTACGTCGGAGATGTTGAGCTGGACCCGATCCCGAATCTCGCACACATTGAATAGGTTTCCGCCGTACTCCGGGATCAGGCTGTCCACCAGGACAACCTTCGCTCCCATATCGGCCAGGCGTCGCGCGAGGTTCGAACCGATAAAGCCCGCGCCTCCTGTCACAAGGACATTTCGTCCGCGGAACCCTGCGCTCTCAGCCACGGTATTCTCCCTGGTGATCAAAAGATAACCTAGGCCAGTCATCTTGCGCCGGTAACCCACTAACGGCGCGGTCAAACACCTGTCGCATGAATGCCGGATTGTAATACCGATCTACCATCTCCATACAACATTCCGCGTATCGAGCCCGATCGTCGTCTGGCCCAAGAAAACGCCGGAGTTTGTCGCACAGGTCTGCCTCGTCGCCGCGCAAGAACAACTCACCCGTCACACCTGGGACCACCGCCTCCGCTTCGGGGACCTGATGATCAAAGTCGCCATGGGTCAAAACTGGCGTCCCATAGCTCATCGCATGCACCACCATCAGGCCCGCGGTCCCTGGGGCAACCGCGACGCGAGATGCGGAGAGCATCACCGAGAGCTTCTCTTCATCCTCTACGGGCCCAGTGAAGCATCCGGGAATCCTCATGCTTTCGCACTTCTCCTGGAGTTCAGCAGCGGCAGGGCCTCCGCCGATCACCAGGAACCCGGCGCGCACGTTACGGCTCTTGAGGCGTGCCAGAGCACGCAGCACAATCTCAAGCTGCTTTTCCTTTCGCACCCTGCCGACATACGCCACGATCGGAAGTTCTGCGCTTCCAAACGCGGCCCTGCGAAACTCATTCAATGCGGCATCACTAATTCGGCTCCTACACGCGATCATCGTGCGGTGGTCCAGACAATTGAAGACGACATGCATCCTCTCTTCAGGTACACCCCGACCGCGCCCGATCGCTTTAGCTCTCGCCCCGTAGAGCAAGAGGCCGTCCGCTGACCGCAGGAAGCGGGTCCGCGCAGCGCCTATCCAGCCTGCCTCACTTTGGCGTGTCCACCCGTGCGTGTACAGGAGGGCCCTCTTAGCCCGCCCCTGGGCGACTCTCATGGCTGCCCAAGTCGTCGCGAGTCCAATCGAACCCTCGAGGATCAGAACGTCGTAACGACCAGCGGCCGCCACCCGAACCGCTACGGGCTGAAGCGCAACCCGGTTCCCGATCTGCCACGTCCGCCCCGCCGTGAAGCTAACCTGTTGGAGCCGTTCCGCCGGGATAACTTCAATTCCACTCCCACATGGATCCCGGGTGTCGCCGATAAAGGAATACTCGTGTTCCCCGCGCTCTGCCAGCTCCTGGACGAGCCCCCACTGATAGTGCGCAAACATCCGCTGGAGAAACACAACCTTCACAGCATACTCACAATCGAGCTGGCATCATTTCCCACACGACACAGAAGCGCATCCGTCTGCTCGCCCGGCCGGCCCAGCCCTTGCCGGTCTGACCGATGCCAGCGCTTCGCGCTCAGCAGGGGTTCCGTGCATCGTGCCTCTCAAACAACAATCCAAGGTGAACATTGGGTCTCATTACCCCGCGGACAGGGATGCCCGGCCCGTTGATAAAAACTTCCTTGAGGGAAAAGGCGTTCCGAGCGACCTCTGTCACGAATTCATGATAGTTGAAGACCCATCCAGGATACGCCGTCTTGTAGGCCCGCTGGATGGTAACATAGGCGGGGTAATCGTAAACGAATGGCGTCCGAGTGACGAACAGGCTCCGTACACTCGCGAGGCATAGATCCGCAACAAGCTTTCGCCAGTCCCTTTCGTATTGAACCGAGCTAGACGCATAGACCAACTGATACCCGGTCCCGGCCTGAGCTAAACCCTGGACAAATCGCAGCTGCGAGTTGAGCGCCTGGCCGATTTCGCAGAACCCCGGCAGCTCACAGACGGTATATTCAATTTCCAGGCCCGGCAAGAGCCTGGACAGGACGAGTGAATGCGTGCCGAATCCACCCCCGAAGTCCAAGAGCCGCAAGTTGTCACACCCTAAAGCGGCCCGCGCGACCACCAGCGCGAATTGCACGAGGCAGTCCTGCATCTGTTTGTCAGCAGCCGAGAACTCAGTCAGCAAGTCGTCTTGCGGATCGAAGCCCAGGGCTAGCCCTCCGGAGAGCCTGTGGGTGGCATCGGCATACCCCTTTCGCGCCTCCTCTGCGGCGTCTCGCCAGCCTCCGCCGATTGAGTCTGGCCAGTGCTTGGCAAATCGGACACCAACCAGTTGGCGGACAAGCCAGTTTCGCACCTTTGGCGGTCCCCAGTTCCGGAGTGTTCTTCTGAGGGTCTCACGCACGCCCGATCTCCAATGAGTCGCCGGTACGGATAACCGCGCCCACGCAATAGAACTATATATGCGGCCAGCGCTCGGGGCGCCAGCGCTGAATGGCTGCCTCGTCGCGTTCCTTGGCCCGACGCTCCGGCTTCTGGCAACTCCATCCTTCTCCGCGAAGGATCTTCCAGACGTGGGCGGGGTGGTAGCGGACGCCAAAGGTGCGGGCGATGACTTCGGCGACTGGGGGCAGTGTCCACAAATCGGTACTGAACCCGTGCGCCCGAGCTCCCCGCAGGAGGGACTTCAGCAGCTTGGTACGCTGTCGCGGTGTGATCCGCGGCGGCCGCCCCGGCGTTGGCTTGGGCCGCAAGGCATCGGCGCCACGCGCCCGGACTTCGGCCTGCCACCGACTCACGGACGTCGGAGAACAACCGATCTGTCGGGCGACCTCGCGCACCCCAAACCCATCTTCGAGGAGGGCGACGGCCCGCCGCAGCCGCGCTTCCAGCTCTGCGGGACTGCCCTTGGGTCTCATGCAGCAGAGATTACAATCGTCCCAGTTGTTATGCAAGCATCAATAGGTCCCACTGGGACCATTGGGGGCTGCAACAATGAGGTCAAGTTCTTGAAACGCCGGGCCCACAGCTTCCGCGACCTCGATTACCTCAAGCCCCGCCTCGACTTCCTCCCGGAGGCCATCCCGGCATTCCCCGGATAGACCTGCTTTCTACGCCGCTCGCTCCCCCTCGTGCACACCTTACCAACGCTCCCCTATCGGCGCGACGCTCCCTCCGTCCGATCATCTTCGCCCAAGAGCCTTCGGCCAGCCAAGCAACGCCGCTGTGAGGCACCAAAATGTGCTGCTTGTAATAATACTCCCGGAAATGTTCGCCGAAATGAGGTGCTGGAAAAATAGAAGCGCCACCCAGATCCCCTCGCCGCCTTGGCGAAGCAGGCGGAGGGCGACCGCCATCGCTCCGGCGAGTAAAATAATAAGGGCACCCCCGCCCACGATTCCGGTTGCCATCAGGATTTCAACGACGATGTTGTGAGGGTAGAATTGACTTTGAACGTCCTCGATCGAGCTCCCCAAGAGCGGGTGGGTGACAAAGTCAGCCATCGCCCTTGAAACGTTCTCAAGTCTCCACGCTGCTGAAGCGTCGGATTCCGGATGTTCCAGCAGCCTTACGCGCCCCATCAAATCCGTAGACAAGAGGTTCTTCGCAACGCGAGCGGCAGCCCACACCGCCGCCAGCGCTAGGCACACAGCCACCAACGCTCTCAATAGTCTCTTCCGCCGCACGGTGCCCACCGCATACAGACCCGTAACTGCCAGCATGGCGACCAGGGGACCACGCGAGGCCGCGCCAATCACTGCCGCGAAGCCTGCCACGATGCAACAGACCGCGACCAGGCGCCACCGCGGGCTGCTCCTCTGCCCCTTCCGTACGGTAACCAGTCCCAGCACGATGGTGCTTACGCCCAGTTCGCCCAAGGAAATCGGGTTAAGTGTTGCGTATCCCAGCCTCATAGCCGGTTCGGCATCGGGTGTCCCTTGGCCCAGGGCACTCATTGCAAGGGCCCCCAACGTTGCGGCGCCTGCCGCCAGCAGTGACCATTGTCGAGCCTGCCGCAGTGAGGCGTTCGCTCCCGAAACGAGAAACGTGAGCATCGGAAACACGCACACTCCCACAGCCCAGAGCCAGTATTCTCCGGCTGGCATCCGCAATGGAATTGGGGCAACGACCGTGTCCAGCAACAGCCGCAACAGGTACAAAGCCCAGAATCCGCCCAGTGCCATCGCCGCCAGGCCAGCGCGAGCAGGTCGTCGCTCGAGGCATGCCACAGCCAGCAGGCCGAGGCTCAGGATGAGCACGACGGCCCGGAAAGATAGGGACACCAGGCGGTGGTCCATCCCAAGGATCGTAGGAAGTGTGGAGACGAGAGGATAGCCAGCCAGGATGAGGGCCCACAGCACCGGCATGACTGCCGCAAACACACCGCCCGCCACCTCTCCGCGTGCCGTTGTGCCCCTCGCGGCCTTCCCCTCTGCCCGCGGCAGCGCCTGAATCGGCGACTTGTCGCCTGACACCGAACTCCCCCGGGTCATACTAATCCGACGGCGGTAGGGTTGACATTTGGGTGAGGCGGACCGATATTGGGTTTATGGAAACCATCGACGCACGCACGCTCTCGGGTGAGGCGCAGGAAGCGCTGCGGAAGCGGGCGGTGGCCGCGGTTGTGGGTGGCATGAGCAAGAGTGCCGCGGCCGAG
>JAKAEN010000092.1 GCA_021818355.1 Actinomycetes bacterium
CCCCTATCGCTGGACCAAGACCGCCGATGAGATCTTCGCCTCCATGGCCAAATACCTGGAGCCGCGTCTTAATGGGCGAACTTCTGAATAGGGACACTAGTACTGGTCCTGGCGGCCGCGGGCCCCGAAGCGGGCTGGTACGGGATCCAGAAGACGTTACCCAGCAGCGGGACCGGACCGGCTCGGCTTGGACCGAGCACTTCAAGCCGGTCTAGGTCTGTAGTGACCTGCCTCTCTGGGCTGCGGGCAGAGTCTTAGCCGCTCTGCAACCAGGGCGGAGACTGGAACGGGACGTCGCTGAAGATGGCGGCGGCAAGCACCCGCGGACCGGGTTCGGGCGGTCCGGACACCCCATAGCGCCAGCGCTCCCAGTCCATCTCCGAGCTGACGACGAGCCACGGAAAGCGCATTGCCGCACGGATAACAACTGTTCCCCAGACGAGGAAGTCGACAGGCTCCTCCAGGTTGGCGCGAATCTCGATTTCCGGCACGGAGCCCTCTACCGGTGTCAGCACGATGCGGACGATCTCTTCACTGGTTCTGATGACGCCACGCTCAACGACGGCGCTGCTTCGGTGGCACAGTGCGAACTCGCGGTAGCCGTAGACCGGATCTTCCACAGATCCTCTGGGAGCGGCAAGTTTCACGCCGGGGATAAGCCCGGCGTAGGCCTCCTTGACGGTCGTCATCATGTCGCGGAATAGCCCGAACCAGTACTCGGGGGCCCGTTCGGCGAAGCGCTCGCGCCGGCGCGGGGTGAAGTAGGCCATATGTCGCGCGGAGACGATTGTCTTTGGGATCTCTACTATCACTCTGGCCTGCCTTGTACCCGGTCGCATGCCCAGTACCACTCTAGATGGCGCCAGCCGTACGGCTGGGGACAAACTGGGCATGTACCCAGGTCGGAGAGCACCGTCTCGGTTGGTGCAAAGGCTGGTCGCCGGGTCGTCGAAGGCTGATTTCGGGAAGAAACCGGCCGATCTTATGCCCTCTGACCAGGGTATACACGCTGTACGGCTCTCTAAGGGGCCGTTTTCTGGCCGGGGGTGGATTATGCCCGGCAGGGGGGCAGACGGGTGCGTTTTACCGACCCATCAGAGGGGTTTTGTGAGTGCCAGCCGCTAAAGCTGGATTCGACGGCGAACCGCTAACCGTCGATCACCCACAGTTGCACCGCGCCTGCGCTGGCGCCGATACATGGCGGATAGTAGACGGATCCGACTTGGGTGGTCACATTCACGCGAGCCACTTGTCCCGACCCCCACTTGATCTCCATCAAGACGGGGCCGGTTTTTGCCCCACACCAGTCTTGCCAGAAGACGACCAACGACAAGGGTTGGTTGTTGGCCGGGATTATGACGGGAACATTTAGCGGCGGGTTACCGGCGCTCGCGTCGCTTGCCGTCAAGGTGGTCGGACTGGTCAGCGCTATGACCGGGGTACCCAGACTGCAGGCGCTCGAGTCGGAGTTGGTAATAGATAACTGGATGCGCGCAGTTCCTGCCTCGCCCTGCTCGGACTCTTTGACATTGATCGCGGATGCCAAGCACGCCGCAGGCGGTACAACAGTCGTGGGTGCCGGAGTGATGGAAGTCTGGGACAACCCGGAAGTCGAGGTGGTGGACGTTAGAGCGGTTGTACCAGTCGTCGCCGCAGTTGCCGCCTGCCCTGGATTCGAGGAGCACGAAGCAAGTAATGCAGACCCCGCGCACAAGACGGCAACTGGGAGAGATTTGGCCACGCTAAAGATCACCCTCTTATTGCGCTCTCCACCCGTTCCAGTAAGCGCCGAACACCGCGACCCATCAACACGGTCGAGCCGACTACGAGAAGTCTCCTAGGAGCGCAAAGCTTCATCGTGCTAACCCGCCTTTGGCTAGCGACTCAAAGCATCGCGGCCATACTACGAGCGCGGTACGCGGGAGTCAACCAATTACGCGACTGTTTTGCCTAGTCCGTCAGTGTTATCGGGAAACTGCGACACTGCAAAGCATCTGCGAACAACGACAGTCAAGGTTTGCTCTAAAGCCCCGATCAGGGGTTTTGCGCACGGGTGGGCAAAGTTTGTCTTTCGGGACCGTAGTTTCAGGGCAGTTGGCTGTTTTACGTTGCGGCAAGACGGCGTACTGCTAGGTTCGGCCCGAAAAGGGCCCCCTGGCCGGTGCCTGGAACGAAGAGAGGGTGGGCCCTGATGAAAAAGACACCGATCGGCTTGGCGGCTTGCGCGATGGTCCTTGCGGCTTGCGGCTCGAGCTTGCCGAGTACCGGCACCACGACGGCAACGACGACCCGGCCGACCACGACGACCATCAACGCGGCCGCGGTGGGCGGCAAGGTGGTGGCGATCCTCAATGCCGGGAACGCGGCGATCCAGCAGGACAAGAAGATCTCCAACAACACTCAGGCCTTCACGGCCATCAGCAACGAGTTTGCCAGCCAGGCCCAGAAAATTCAGGACCTCACGTACCCGCCAAACGCGGTATCGGATGCCAAGGCGCTGGCCGCGATCCTGGAGAAGCTCTCGGTAGACGCCCAACAGGCTTCGACCGCCAGTTTGGCGACTGTGAGCGTGATCGAGGCAAACGTCGCCAACGACGAAGGGACCGAAGCCGCCGACTCCGCGGCGCTGAAACACGATCTCGGCGTTTCCACGGTTGCTGCGACCACAACGACAGCGGCCGCCTAGAGCTTGCCGGCGGTTGGTCCAGAGGGCCGATTTGGGGCGCTCTCCACTGTTTTTGGGTGTAACAGTTGATCCTATACTGTTACAAGTTCAGACTTCAAACCTAATGGTCCTGGTCAGCACGGTGTCGGTCGAACCAAGGCGCCACAATGGTGCACAGATATTTCACCCATGTGGCCTTCGTGCACCAATTTCGACTGATTACGCCCCGACACACGCTCAATGCGGACCGAACCTTCGAACCGGTTTGTGGGAAACAAGTCTTGCCCAAGACACTTTTGGCGTCTCGACACGGATAGCCGAACTCCGCTGGCGGGCACCCCCGGATGTCGTGTCCGGCGGAGCTTGGCTCTATTTATGTATGGGGCTTGCGCGGGCCGAGTGTTGCGCGCGAATTCTTCTGGAGTGGAGCACCGAGGCCCCTCTGCGCACACTCCCCCGCTCTTCGGCTAATATAAAGATTATGTCATCAGGTCGCCTCGGCAACCGAGTCTTGAGTGTCGGCGTGCTGAGCGAGGCAGCGACCGAGCGGGCCCGCATGGAGATCAGCCGCAGCCTTGCCCGCTATGGCGAACCCCTAGTGGCACTCGGCATCGGCGAGGTTGGCGAAGATCTCGACACGGCCGCAGCCCATCTACTGGACGAGCTGCTTTCGTGTGCGATCTCCGTTCAGGAGCTCGAGGCGCTCGAGGCCGTGGCGGCGGCGACCTACGCGGGAATTCAGTTCACCCTTTTCCAAGGTCTATTCGGCCGACTGCTGTTGGTGAACCGGCGCAGGCATCTCTCCGAAGACGTGGCCATCACCTACCAGGCAGCGGCCGCCTATTTGGGCGTGAGCACCAGCAGCGTGCAACGCATGGTCAACGACGGGACACTCCCCCGCCTCACCACCCCGAGCACCAGCACCACGCGCACCAAGACCATTTCTCTCTTCGCGGTGGCGGACATAGTCGGCCACGAACTCGGGTTGCAGGCCGCCTAGGTATGGCCGGCTCCATCACAGCGCGAGGCAAGAACAAGTGGTTGCTGAGATGGGACGTCCCCACTGACGACGGCAATAGACGCCAGGCCTCGCGCGTCGTGGAGGGTACCAAGCGGGAGGCCCGTGCCGCCCTCGATGCCCTGGTGGCCAGCGCCCAACGCGCCGATCGTGGCGGACGGTTCACCGTGGCCGAGATGATGGAGATGTACCTGGCTCAATGCCGGGCGATCGGCTTGGCGGAGAACACCCTCTACAACTATCAGTGGCGTGCAGAGCGCCACGTGGTGCCGGCGTTTGGTGACCTGCGGCTGGAACAGCTGACGGTTTCGAAGATCGAGGCCGGCTGGACGCGACTGGCAGCCACCTCTAACGTCAGCCCCGAGAACCTCGAGCCCAGCCACGGCTTGTTGCGCTCCGCTCTCAACGACGCCGTACGCCGCGGCTGGCTTACCTCCAACCCCGCGGCGCTGGCCAAGCTGAGCAAGACGAGATACCGCGAGCTCTCGGTGCCAAACGCGGACGACGTCCAACTGCTGATCCAGCGTGCTCGCCAGCGCGATCTCTCGAATTTCATCGCCCTATCCGCGTTGACCGGAACCCGGGTGGGAGAACTCTCAGCAGTGAGGCTCTCGGCGATTGACATCGACGCTGGCGTGGAGTGGATCCGCTCCTCCATCCGGGCGGTGCCGGGAAGTGAGCGCAGCGAAGGCCCGACCAAGACCGGCAAGAGCCGGCGCATCCATCTCGAGGAGACCGCTCTGGCCTTCGTGCGCGATCAGATTGCCCTGGTCCGTGCCGCGGCCGAGGAGCACGGCGTGGAGCTCGTCGACGATCCGTTCCTTTTCCCGGCTTCGGTGGATGGCGGCAAGCCAATGCGCCCCAATACGATCTCGACCCGCTTCTCGCGGTTGCGCGACTCGCTCGGGCTTAGCTGCAGGCTGCACGACCTGCGCCACTTCACCGCCACCTATCTGGCCGACGCCGGCCTGGGTGTAGCGGTGATCTCCAATCGCCTGGGCCACTCGTCCTCGGCAATCACTCTTCGGGTCTACACCCACTGGCTGGAAGACTCCGACGCGACCGCAGCCGCAGTGATGGGTTCGGCCCTGGCGCCGGCGGCGCCGGTTCTGGATACGGCCTAGGGCTGCGGAGGTCTGCGCGAGCTCGCGGTTCCATGGGAGGATCGAGCCGGTCCGGGTGCGGTGGACTCTGGGTCGCGCATGGAAGGAGGTGGTGACATCCTTGGTTGATTCGGATCCGGCTCCAGCCACTAGAACCAGCAACCCGTGGGAAGGACCTACCGACTGGGGGTTCCACGCGGAGGAGCCGCAGGGTGCTCTCAACGGCGGCGTCAGCCACTGGTGCTATTGGTGGAACGATGACCTGAAGCATCGCTTCACCGAGGCGTGGGGGCAAGACGCTGACGAGCTGGCAGACGAGCTGGCAGACAGCTATGCATACATGTGGCCCTGGTTTCTTGGCGACCTCCTCTCCTCTCGTTCGCCCGAGACCGCTGCGCTGGTCCGCAGCCTTCTGGCCGCTGATGAAGCTCTTCTGGAACGCACACAACAGACCAATTCCGAGACCGTGTTCACAATGAGCGTGATCTGGGGAGCATTTGAGACCGTGCGCGAACGGCGAACTTGGGAGGCGCCCCGTTGGCGGGATTGTCCAATCTGCGGCGAGCGATTCTACGGTGGCGATCCTCCGATCTGGACCTATCGGCAGTTCGGCCCGTCGCGCTACTGCACCTCCTGCTGCTTCAAGGCGCGATCCGGTGACGACAGCGTGCGCCGAAAAGGCGATGTCATCGACGCACTGACTCGACTCTCGTCGGCCTGCGACACGATTCCGCCCCAGGCATTTGCCTTTCTCCGGCTTCCTTTGGATCTATCCCCAGAGAGGCGCGACGCCATCATGCGCGGCTTGATCGGGATGCCGCCGCAGGAGAGGGTGAAGAAGGTCTTGCGGGCGCCCGACTGGCTTGCAGTGCTCCAGACCGCCGGGCTTGTCGACTCTACCTGGCGACCGAGCCGAGGCACCTGGTGCCGGGCCAAGGACGGGCACCGGTGCCGGTCACTGCTTGAGAAGTCGATCGACGACTGGCTGACGGCTCATGGCATCGAGCACGAATGCGAGCCTTATTGGCCCAAGGACGAGGAGCTGAATCCCAACGGACGCCAGCGCGCCGATTGGCGCCTGAAGAGTGGCGCCTTCGTAGAATGTGCGGGCATGCTCGAGGAGGCCGACTACCGGCAGCGTTTCGAGCGAAAGGTAGAACTCGCGAAGCGGCACGGTATCAAGCTGTACGTACTGGCCCCAAGCGATCTCATGAACTTGGGCAAACATCTGGGAGCGGAGTTGCCGTTGGCCTAGGGCGCGGGTGGCAGGCCGAGGTGGGCGCGCACCGCTGCGCTCGCCAGTGAGTACACCAACGGCGAAACGTTCTTCCACGCCGCCGGGGCGGCCTTCTTCAGCCACTCCCCCGCCCTGGTCCTCTTGTCATCGGATTCCTTCGGATCAGCAAGGGCCGCGACCTCCTCTTTTATGCGCAGCCGCTCCGCGGGATCTATGACCTCCTCGCTGAGGTCGCGCACCAGCTTTGCAGCGATGGCTTCGCGAGAGGCCCAGGGCATTATCGTGCCGCACGAGTCGCAAAAGTTGGAAGGCACGTACGGTGGCCAGCTGCCTTTCCCGGCACCGCGCAGCCTGGTTCCGCAGGTGGGGCAGTTGGTGATCACCTTGTTCCCGCACTTGGCGCAGTAGTCGGGCACTGGGCTGTGGGGGATGTGGGGTGCATTGAGGAGGGCGTCGATGTAGTGGCCCCCCAGACAGATGGCCGCCGAGTAGTACTCCACCTTGAACCGCCTTTGACCTCTACATGTGACGGTAGTACGGCGGGGGCTCGGCACCCTCTCCCGCCAAAGGTGAATTCCCGCTGGCTGGAGGACTCCGACGCCGCTGGCTTCATTCGCGATCGTGCAGCCGCCCACGACGCCCGCCCCGGGGGTCACGGTGGCCACCGTGGAGCTGTGCGGGATGGACATCGCGTACTACGCCTACACCAAGACGGGCCAGCCGCTCCCCGGTGGGGCCGGCCGGGTCGGCACCGAGGAGAATGTCATACAGCTCGCCAAAAGCCCCTCGGGTCAGTGGCAGGTAACCGGCATGTCTGGCGATGGTGTCGAGCTGCCCCGCGGGCCACACTCCCTAAGGGCTTAGGTCGCCTGCCAGACCTTTGCGAGCTGGGAAGAGTTGCACAATGTGGTTCCGGTTTTGTGGGCCATCTCCTTCGCTGAGGCGGTGAATCCATTCTCGGCCACCACTACCGAGGCACCCGCTCGGTAGTAGGCCATTCCCGCCACCACCTGTTGCACGGCCGCCACACCGACGGCGGCCTTGTGCTGTTTGCATTGCACCACGAGTTTCAACCCGTTCCTGGTGGCGATGATGTCGACTCCCATATCCCCGGTGGCCGGGGTAAGCGAAGTGCTCCAACCTGCTTGGCGCAGCACCGAGCTGCAATGGGCCTCGTAGGCAACGCCCGACAAAGTGCGAGGATTGGCTGCCGGGGGATGACTTTCAGTGATCGCCTGCCAGGCGGCCACAAGCAGGAGGAGCACGACCGCGTCGACGGGAACTCCGACCAGAATCTTCTCCCACCAGACATGCAGCCACACCCAGGGAGCGCCGCCAGCCAAGAGTGCGATCCCCAAAGCCCATGATTTTGCGTTATCTCCCGGGGCGGCGGGTTCTTTTTTTCTGACTGGCCGCCGGCGCCTGTGCCTGATGTGGTGCAACACGTTTCGAAATATTATCGCTATCCCTATATGGAGACACCCACCAGCTGTGCCGGTGTGGGCGCACCGGGTGCCGGTATTGCGCCGGGCGCCACGCGGATCCGCGAAAGCGCCGAGGCGATGTCCTCGGGCTTGAAGCTGTCGTTGGGCTGGATGTCTTCGTCGGCCTGGGCCAGTTCGATGCCGCGCTGGAGCTCCTTCTGGCGCCGCTTTGCGGCCGCCAGTTCTGCGGCCTTGGGCCACGTTCCCTGGCTCTCCACGATGCGGAACGCCTCGAGCTGTGCTTCGGAGGAGGCCAGCGCGCGGGTAACTGAAGTGAGCTTGTCGGACGCCTCGTGGCGGAGGGTTGCGACCGTCTGGATGATCCTCCAGTTCTCTGCCACGTAGGAGCCCTCGGCGCGGAAGGTGCCGAAGCCGACCTCCTTGACCGAACCGTCTTCGCGGCGCTCGAGGAGGTCCCAGTGCAGCGTGCCATTGCCATACTGGCCGTTCTTGCGGGTGATGGCACACAACACGCCGGCATCCTCGGCCACCACGATCGGCTCGCCAGCCTCGTAGAGCTCCTCATAAACCGCGGCTCCCGCCTCGATCCTGCTCTCAAAGTGCCGCGGACCGGACGCGGTGTGGAGCAGGACGGCTCCCGTCTTTTCCTCGTCGTGCAGATGTGCGAGAGCCCGGGCCATGCCGGCCTTGCGGGAGGTCATGGCCTCGATGCGGCTTATCAAAATGGGGATCTCGCGGCGCCCGGCCCGCTTGTCTCGGGACCACCTGCGCTCCAGGCGGCCAAGTCTGCCGACCTCGGCGTCCATCTTGGCCAGCTCGATGTGCATAGGGTTGCCGGTGGCGATGGCCTTCACTTCGGCGTAGCTGAAGGTGGAGTCAGAGACGTCGTCCACTTCGCGCATGTCGGCCGAGCCGTTGAGGATCTGATCGATGAAGCGCGCCTTGCGCTCGACCGTTTGCCAAGAGAAGGTATCGAAGGACTCTTCCACCACGTAGCGAAGGATCTCGACCTCGCTGTTCTGGTTCCCCTGGCGCAGGATCCTCCCCTCGCGCTGGGCGAGTTCGGCTGGCTTCCAAGGGCAGTCCAGGTGATGCAGGGCGACGGCGCGGTTCTGAACGTTGGTGCCCACCCCCATCTTCTCGCTCGAGCCGATGAGAACCGAGATCTGACCATTGCGGGCCGCATTGAAGAGGCGGGCACGATCGGCGTCGTTGGAGGCTTCATGGATGAAGCGGACTGACTTGGCCGACATGCCCCGTTCGATTAGCGCTTCTCGCAGGGCGGCGTAGACGTTCCAGCTGCCAGGCGCTGGAGTGGAGAGGTCGCAGAAGACGAGTTGCAGGCCGCCGGGGCGGAAGTGCTCGGCGCCGGTTTCGTCGACGAAGGTGGTGTGCTTGGTCTGGGACCAGATGCGATAGATCTCCTCGGCCGCGGATTCCACCTTGGAGAGGGAGGGATCGAAATAGCCTCCACCCACCAGGCGCATGTCCAGAGCCGCACGCCTGCCGTCGCCTGAGATCATTAGAAGGTTGTCTTCAGTCGCGTGAACCTGGTTGGTGCGCACCTCCTCGGCGCGTTCGCCCAGATAACGGGTGTAGGCGCGAACCGCGCGATCAGGACGGATGGCGACGACTCGGGCCCTTCCGCCGGCGATGGCCGGAGTGGGCAGGCCAAGGGTCTCCGCCGAGCGGAAGTCGGTGAAGCTCGCAAACAGACTGAGGAGTTCAGGCACGTTGCGGAAGCGGGCGATGCGGGTGACCGAACGATAGCTCTGGCCGTCGGGCGCCAGCTCCATGGCGGTGACCGGGGCCGCGAAGGTGGAGACCCAGGAGTCGAAGTGGCGCATACCCTTGGCTTCGAGCAGGTCGGGAACCAGATAGCGCATCATCGTGTAGAGCTCGGAGATGGAGTTGGAGATGGGAGTTGCGGTTGCGAAGGTGGCTATGCGAGCCTGGGACTGCCCTCCCTTGGACTCGCGCAGCCACCTCAGCTTCACTTCGAGGTCGTGCGCACGCCTGGAACCCTCCATTCCCAAGCCCCGGACATGGGAGATGGTGCGCAGGTTCTTGAACTTGTGCGCTTCGTCCACGAAGAGGTAGTCGACTCCGAGCTCGTCAAAGCCCAGGCCGAAGTCGTATCCCGAGTTGGTGCCTTCTTCCAGCGCCTCCTGCTCGGCGTTGATGACCTGCTTGAGCTGCTTGATCTTGCGGCTGGTGATGTGGTCATGGCCGGGATCGATGTTCGCCTCAAGCTCCTCGAGCTCTTCGTTCAAGTAGCGCAACCTGGTTTCGGCCGAGACCGAGAGGCGCGAGAAGGCGCTGTGGCCGATCACGACCCCGTCCCAGTCGCCGGCCGCCACCCGGGCTGCGAAGTTTGCACGCTCCTTTGCCGCCAGCTGCTTGTCGTCGGCGATAAGCACCTTGGCCTGGGGATAGCACTGGAGGAACTCGCGGGAGACCTGGTCGAGCATGTGGTTGGGGAC
>JAKAEN010000093.1 GCA_021818355.1 Actinomycetes bacterium
TGGTTTTCCTCTCGGACGCGCCCTTAGCTCAGCTGGATAGAGCGCTTGACTTCGGATCAAGCGGCCGGGGGTTCGAATCCCTCAGGGCGCGCCATCTGAAAGTGGTCGAACCGGCGCCCATGCCTCCGGTTAAGTCCGTGGGACCCTTGGGCGCCGGTTCTTTTTCCAGCAGTGCCAAGCATTTAAGCGCATCGGCCGAAAGGGTGGTCCAAGCTTCGGCTTTGGTGTACTTCTCGACCAACCGGCGGCGAGGCCTGACCACGAAGTTGTCCAGGTTCATCGCGGCGACTTCCCCTTGCAGCAGCTCGACGATCGTGAGCCGTACCTCGGCTTCGCTCTTTGGTCCCCCGTAGGTCGAGACCGGCTCCCTGACGACGCTGCCGGTACCGCCATCGACGAGCCGCTTGTCCAATTCCCTGATCAGTTCCAGCCGTCCCGTGAACAGGCGCTTTCCGAGCGACTCTCCGAGCGCGCCTTCGGTTGTCTCCGGGTCCTGGCTGAAATACTCCAGGTTCTGGCAGTAATCGAATGTGTAGAAGAACTGCTTGTGGTCTCCGGGGCCGAATAGGTCGGGACAAAGGCGGGTTCCCCGGCCGACCATCTGCCAGAACTTGGTCTTCGACCGTATCAGCTTGAAGAACACAAGGTTCACGACTTCCGGGATGTCGATGCCCGTGTCGAGCATGTCGACCGAGAGGGCTATGTGGGGAGACTTCTCCTTGTTCGAGAAGTTGTCGATCAGGCTCTGAGCGTACTCGGTCTTGAAGGTGATGACGCGGGCGAATTCGCCCTTGAAGTGCGGGTAGTTCGCGTTGAAGCGCTCGGCGATGAACTCGGCGTGAGCCTGGTTCTTCGCGAACACAATCGTCTTCCCGAGTCTGTCGCCCCCCGCAACCTTTACACCGCGGGTCATCAGGTGCCCCAGTACCTTGTCCACTGTGTCGGCGTTGAAGAGCCACTTATTGACGGCTTCGGCCTCCACGCGATCGGGCACGTTGCCGTCTTCGTCCCACTCCATCGCGTCCCACTGGTCCTTTTCCTCTTCCGAAAGCTGGTCGTACCGGATCCCCTCGCGCTGGAATCTGAGCGGGACCGACACCGCTTTCGGAGGGACGAGGAACCCGTCCCTCACGGCCTCTTCGAGTGAGTAGGCGTCTGTCGGGACACCATTTTCGAGGTCGAATAGCCTGTAGGTGTTCCGGTCTACTTCGTCTTTGGGTGTGGCGGTGAGGCCGACCAGCAGCGAGTCGAAGTAGTCGAAGATGGCGGCGTACTTCTTGAACACCGACCGGTGCGCCTCGTCGATGATGACCAGGTCGAAGTGGCCGGCCCCGAAGCGCCGCTGGCCGTCCTTCGTTTCGTCGATCAATCCCATCATGGTCGGGTACGTTGAGACGAACACTCGTCCCTCCGTGTCCTTTTCGGTCACGAGGTTCACAGGGCCGGAATCGGGCAGGTGTTTCTTGAATGCGTTGACCGCCTGGTTCACGAGAGCCACACGGTCGGCAAGGAAGAGCACTCGTTTTACCCAATTGCACCGCATGAGCAGGTCGCACAGCGCGATCACCGTTCTGGTCTTGCCCGCTCCGGTAGCCATCACCACGAGGGCCTTGCGGTCGTGGTCGCTCTCGAACGCCTCGGCAATGCGGCGGATCGCGCGCGTCTGGTAATACCGCTCGACGATGGTCGGGTTGATCTCGGCCTCCCCGAGTGGCTTGCGGTTGCTCCGGCGCAGGATCGCTAGCTCCAGCTCCGCCTTCTTGTAGAAGCCCTGAACCTGCCGAGGAGGATAGAGGGTGTCGTCCCAGAGCCAATGATCGTAGCCGTTCGAGTAGAAGATCAATGGTCGCTGCCCGAACTGCTTCTCCAGGCAATCGGCGTAAAGCTTGGCCTGCTGCTGTCCGACTCGAGGATCGCGACGGGTGCGCTTGGCCTCGACGAGCGCCAGCGGCTTGCCGTCATCACCCCACAGGACGTAATCCACAAAGCCCTTGCCTTCGTTGTTGGGCATCCCCGCGACTTCGAACTCGCGGTCGCGCGTCTGGTCAAGCGGCCAGCCCGCCTCCTTCAGAAGCAGGTCGATGAAGTAGTCGCGTGTTGCAGATTCCGAGTAATCGTGCGCATCCGGCTGGGCGGAGGCAGCCTTCTTCGCATTGGCCACCTCGGTGCGGAGTCGCACCAACTCCTCGTCCAGGGCCGTCTTGTCAGCCAGCAGCACCGCGAGCTTCTCGTCCCGTTCGCGCAGGCTCGTTTCCATCTGTTGCAACTGGTCGATCGTCTGCTTGGGGACCGGGGTGGCTCTCGGAAGCGCGTTTGGGTCGAAGGCTAGGCCCGGCGTGGGGCGGGTGGTGCGGGTGTAAGTGCGGGCGAGCCAGTACCCGACATGGAACAGCTCGCGCACTGCAGTCAAGGCATCGGATACCTGAATAGGCCGATGGCTATGGACCGCCTGATTCCCGAGCTGGGTGATGAGTCGCGCCTTGCTGAATACCGCCTCTCCGGCCACGGCCTTAAAGGATGGATCGTGGATGAGCGCGCCGAGGTTGTCCTGGTATGGAAGCCGCAGGGAGCTGTCGTGCTTGTACACCCACGAAACGGTGAGCTCAAGTGCGCGCCGGGCGTAGAAGCACGCCGTCCTCGGGTCGGTGTTCACCGCGGACTCGGCTTTGGCCGCCGCCTCGTACACGGTGGACCATTCCGCCTGAAGGAAAGTAAATTGGCTCACCGGACGCCCCTCCCTATAGCTCGCTCTAAAGCACTGAAGCTACCGGGGCGAGGTATATAACCATTTGTAATAAACGATGTTTTTTGGTCATAAAGCCCAACCACCATCATGATTAGCCGCCGTCCTGGGCCTTAGGCGGTGCGATAACCCAGCGAGCCCAGCGGCGTGCCCCCCGAAGGGCAATCCGTCCTTCCGAACGCATCTCCGCAAGCAACCGCTGGACGGTGCTGTCCGAATCGGCAGGCAACACCTGGCGGAGTTCGGCCAAGGGGGCGCCAGCTTCCTTCTGCGCCCGCAGATGCTTTTCCAACAATGCCTTCTTGGTTTCGTAGTCCAGACCCCGTTTGCGGGTATGCACACCCTTTGCGCCCATCTCGGCATACAGGCGTTGAGAGAGGAGATATCGCGTTCCTTTGCCTCTCCCGACGGATTCGATGGCCCCAGCCTCGATCAGAGCAGACAATCGGTCCCTAAGGTATTCGGGCAACGGTTCTTCCCGATGGACATAATCCAGAGCGAGAAAGTCGTAGGTGGCAAAGGATCGAAGGGTCTCCTCACCCAACCGCTCCATGAAACGCACGAAGGCCGGGCTTCGAACCAAGCCTTCCAGCGTCAACCGTACCTCGTGTCCGGAAGTGCCCGCGAAGTTCGGCAAAGGCTTTCCTTGGCGAATGGCGCTTTCAACCATCAGATTCAACCCTTGACCGGAGCGCTCGATCAAGCCGCATTTTGCCAGTGCCTCGGCAAGCCGCCGGTTGCGTGGATTCTGCTGATCCAGAATATTTTCGGGGGTAATCCCGGCAGGCAGGCCGCCGGGGCTCAAGATCTCAAGGCGGCGGGCGAACTGCCGCACGAACACCGATCCGCCCAACCTGTAATCGCGGTGTGCAACCGCGTTTAGAAGTGCCTCGCGAACTGAGACTTCGTCGAAGGTGAGTACGTCCATGCGGAAAAGGCCGTCCTGGTAACTTTGGCGATCGTTACGCAGGTTGATCTTGTTCCACAAAGCATCGTAGTAGAGGAAGAAGCCCTCCCGGTAGTCGGTCCGATCAGCCGCTGGTCCGGAGGCTTCCGACGAACGGTATTCGAAGACAACCTCTGCTTGGGCCAGATGGCGCCTGAGTGCTGCGCGCGTGCCGAACAGAATCAATGCAGCATAGGTCACCTGTCCATCGACCAGTAATTCGGCATTGGTCAACGTTTCCTCATCTGACCACGCCGAGTGGCGCTCGTCCCTCGTCTTTTTGGACCAGCGCCCCCGGTAGTCCGCAATTGCATCCGTTGAAAGGTCGGGAACTGAGGCGGCGGCGCATATTTCTGCAGAAAAATCGGGGCCGGTTTCCGAGAAGATGGCCCGAAGCTCTCGATCATCCATTCCGGTTAGGTCGTCCCCCGCCCGTTTTAGGTAACGGCCTTTGTATTGCCAAGCCGTTCCGGGCAGGCGAGATGGAACATGGACGACGAGAACTCGGCCTTCGGGCATCTGTAGTTCTTCCACCGGAATTCGATGGAAGAGGCGATCATGGAGTCCAGCCTCAGTGCGACCAGGCTCCGCAAACGCAGCTGTCCCGACGATTCTGCGCGGTCTCCGATCCGTCACCCCAAGAATGATTTTGCCGCCGCCTTCGTTAGCGAGCCCTACGCAGTAGTCGACCAGCTTCTCGAAGTGGAAGTTTTGTTTCGCCTCCTTGAACTCCAGGCGGGTCCCCTCGGGTTCGTCGAGCCATTTCAGGAATTGCTCGGGGGAGGTACGAGGCGTCATGTCATGCACCACGATAGACGATTTCAGCATTGAACTGGTCGCTGAGGTAAGGGGTGAACCCCGCGAGCAGGATGGACATCGCGATCATGTCGCGCATCTCGATCGCGCGCAACGCGCTTGCCGGGGTACCGCCGTGACGAATCCCTGGGTAATCGGAAGCGAAACTGTACAGTGACTTCATTGCCTCCTTGACCTTCTCATGCGGCCACGTTCCGACCTCGTTACAGATGGCGCCCAAGGTTGTACCGGTGACACCAGGGCACCGGCGTCCAATGGCCTCCAGCAGGTTCATCTGCTTCTGGATGCAGGTCTTGATCCGCCCATCCGAGCAATCAGTCCGGAGATCGCGAATTGCGTCCTCGAACTCCTTCATCAGTCCATCGAGGTGTGCATCCTGACTAGCCGCGGCGCGCAGGTCACGCACAAGGCTGGCGAACACACCGGACAAAGTAGGGCATAGAGAGCAGGGGCGACGCAAGTCGTAGCGCAGGTTAAACTTGTTGATGAAGCTCACCAGCAGGTTGAAGTAGCGATTCGAGAGCGCGTCATTTGCAAAGTCGTCGAGCGCCGGGTGTGCAGCTTCCAGAAACGCGACGAGGGCGCGCTCCCCAGCAATGTCGTCGGCAGTTATATTCTCGAACGCCTCCCGGCTCTGCGCTGGGTTGTCGATGATGTCCGCCAAGTTTTCGACGGATGGCTGTGCCTTGAGCACCGGCGCAAGCTCCCGGTATAGCTCGCAGAAGATGTCTTCCGGAACATCCTCGTCGTCGATCAACGGAGTCCAGATCTCTCGCCAAGTCTCGGACCAGACACCGATGAACTTTCCCCGCATGGCTATAGCTCCCCCCGAAAGGCGCGGTGCTGGAGCGAGGCGAAGAGGGCGTCCAGTTCGGCCAATGAGTCTTGGTGGGTCGCCCTGAGCTTATCTACAGCTTCGACGCGGCTAGCGAATTCTCTCTGAACGCGAAGGGGAGGAAGCATAACTGGTATGGAACAAAGTTGTGCTTGGTCAATGGTAGTCATAGTAGCAGTCTTACCTTTAGAGATTGCTATTGCTCGCATCTGTGGCAATCGCAACAATGAGTTCAAATAGACTGGCGAAATCTGTTCTAGCCTAGGTGATACACGTATCAGGTGGCATTCGAAAAGAGCAGAACCGTCGTCCCCTAGGAAGACATTGCTATATGCAATTCCTTCTAGCTTCAATGAGGATCGGCAGAATAAGATATCGCCACTATAGAGGCTATACTTTTCTATCTCTGTCGTGGTGGGTAGAAGTCGGCGAGAATTTCTTGTGTCTATTGGGGTTCTGCGAAATAGATCCTCAACCCAAACTACTGGCACCCTCCTCCCGTCGCGCTGAAGATACTCTGGGTTCTTCCGGAAGACACCATTGTTTATATTTCTGGCAACATCACCAAGCAGCTTGGCTGGCCATCCCTTTGGGTTTGTCGCCGGGTCCCCGAACATCTCCAGGAAGATCGACTGCATGAGGACGTTGAGCTCGGCCAGAGTAGCGCGGCGCTTGGCCCGCAGCGTCTCCGCCCGGTCCAGAATTTCCGCAAGCCGCCGCTGCTCAGGCAAGGGGGGAAGTTGGATCTCGATACGAGAGACGATGGTTTTAGATACTTCCTTGAAGGTTGCACCATTTCCGAGGCTTTCGAGGTACGAGCGGTTTGTGCGTAGCCAGTGATACAAGAAGTTGGCGTGAACTCGTTCTTTCTTCGGAATGAAACTCTTGAAGCCTTGGTTCGTAGCCATTGGCACGGTATTAAGTGCAACAAGTCCGATCGGGGCTCGTGAACTGAACAACACTGAACCGGTCGGGAGAATATCAGACGCGCAGCTAGCCAAGCCCTCCCTCGTGAGCTTGCGGGGGGTATCCGAGATATAGGCCCCTTCGAGTTCGCTCAGATCCTTAGGGGTTGCCCAGCAGATATCACCATCCCAGTATGCGCCGACGGCAGTGCTCGGCGTCGCACCACCGACGATCTCACAGCACTCGTCGAGGCGAAGTCGCGGCCATTCCCTCATACGAGCATCCCCTCCAATTCCTTCATCCCTTGCTGAATCTCCGCCTCCAGTTTGGCGAGGTCGACGAGGATCTCTTTCGGCGGGCGGTGCTCCACGACTTCGTGCACGACTACCTTGTACCGGTTGAGATTAAGGTCGTAGCCCTGAGCAACGATACCGGCCTTGGGGACGCAGAAACTCTGCGCTGTACGCGGTTGTTTGCACTCGTTGCCTCCGCGTTGCGCCCAGCGCGCCAGCACGTCGGGCAGGTTGTTTTTCGAATGGTCTTCGGGGGTAAGGGTTGTCCGCGGCGAGGGACCAAGCTTGTCGTCGCCAAGCAGTGGCGTGCGTTTGTCGTCGAGACTCCAGCCGTCCGCCTCCACATCGTAGAACCAGACATGGTCGGTCCCGCCGCTGTTGGTCTTGGTGAAGAGCAGGATGGCAGTAGAGACGCCCGCGTATGGCTTAAAGACGCCGCCAGGTAGGGAGACCACGGCGTCCAACTTCTGTTCCTCGACCAAGATGCGACGTAGCTCCCTGTGTGCCTTGCTGGAGCCGAACAGCACGCCTTCGGGCACGATGACCGCGGCGCGACCGCCGGGCTTAAGAAGCCTCAGGAACAGTGCGAGGAAGAGCAGCTCGGTTTTCTTGGTCTTGACGATCTGCAGGAGATCCTTGGCGGTGTTCTCGTAATCGAGACTGCCCGCGAAGGGAGGATTGGCCAACACAAGGGTATACGCTTCTTCTTCGCTCGCGTGGTCCTGCGCGAGAGAGTCCCGATAACGAATGTCGGGGTTTTCCACTCCGTGCAGCAGCATATTCATGCTGCCGATCCGGAGCATGGTGTTGTCGAAGTCGAAACCGTGGAACATCCGGTGGTGGAAGTGCTCCCTTAGCTTTGCGTCGTGCAGGACGTTCGTGTGGTGCTCACGAAGGTACTCGCCCGCCGCGACGAGAAATCCTGCCGTGCCGCAAGCGGGATCGCAGATGAAGTCCGTCGGATGCGGGGCCGTCATCTCCACCATCAGTCGGATAATGTGGCGTGGTGTGCGGAACTGGCCATTCTGCCCGGCGGTCGCAATCTTGCTGAGCATGTACTCGTAGAGGTCCCCTTTGGTGTCGCGATCCTCCATGGGCACGCTGTCGAGGAGATCCACTACCTTGGCCAATAGGGCTGGTGTGGGAATTGTGAAGCGCGCGTCCTTCATGTGGTGCGCGTAAGTAGAATCGTCACCGCCCAGCGTGCGCAGGAATGGAAAGACATGTTCGCTCACGACGGTGTACATCTCCGCTGGTGCAAGGTGCTTGAAGCGAGACCAGCGCAAATCTTCGTGGGGGCGGTCCTTCGCATCTCTGCCTTCGGGGAAGATGCGGCGTTTCCGAGGTTTCTTCAATCGGGCGGACTTGTTCTCCTCCAGCGTGTGCAGGTCATCTAAACGGCGCAGGAATAGCAGGTAGGTGATCTGCTCAATGACTTCGAGCGGATTTGAGATCCCGCCTGTCCAGAACGTATTCCAAATTACGTCGATCTTGCTCTTGATGTCGCCGGTGATCATTAGGCAATTCTCCGATTAAAAGGGGGGTACCGAGGTGTCAAGGAATTATATTCCTTGGGTGGGGTAGGGGGAAGGAAAGGGTTGCCTGACAGGCACGTTGATCCTGCCCAGCGGTATTAAAGAAATTCTCGTTCAGATATTAATCCTGCGGATTACGGAATCCAACCGCAGGAGGTAACAACCATGCATTTCCTGAAGTTCCTCCCCGATGTGGAAGCAGCCTGCCTCCCCCCCGGTCTCCGCCGAGCGGCCCGGGACGCTCTCAATACCCTTATCGATGCTTACACCGCCGACGATCGTTCCTACGATCCGGACCTCCATGGGTACGTCGTCGTGCTCGACCGGGCCGGTGACGATGAGGCACTGCGCCACGTACTGGGCTGCACTTTCTTGGAGGCGACGCTGGAGGGCGCCTCGTACTCCCCGGAGAACGGCTGCTACGTGGCCGTCGTGTTATCGAACAATGAGTTCGGTCTGACGCTGATCGTGCCCGACGGTCCCGACCTCGACCATCGAATCCGAAGGAAGCTGATCGACGAATTGCCGAAAGGAGAGGAGGCAGGATGAGCAACGGCGATTACGAGAAGTTCGGTAGTCATTACAGCGAGGACGGTCTGTGGCGGAAGCTCTCCGGCATCCCCGCATCGGTCGGACGCGGCGTGGCAATGCAGGCGCTCCTGCTGTACGCCCTGCTTACGGACGGCGATGTGCCACTGTGGGCGAAGGCGCTGATCGTGGGCGTCTTGGGCTATTTGATTCTCCCCGTTGACGCCATCCCCGACGCGATCCCTATCATCGGGTACACAGACGACGCGGCGGCGATGGCGCTCGTCCTGCAGCAGCTCCGCGAGTACGTCACCCCGGCAGTCCGGGAGCGGGCCGAGGGCCTTCTGCCCGAGCGGTTCCGCCAGTAATTCCCCGTTCCCCCACGCCGGGGAACGGGGCCTTTCCGAAAGACAACGATCCGAACAACGCACGCGCGCGGGGCATCCCGCGCCGAAAGGGGGGTATGCCATGCGAGTCCACTACGTTCTGAACCATGGGGGGACGCCGGCATCGAAGCTGGCCGACGTCGAGATTCATTTCGAGGAGGGACTCCTCGCCGGCCTCAAGCTGGTGGGGTGCTCCGTCTGGAGGTCGAAGAAGGGGGACGCGCCGACTGTGCTCGTTCCCTCCCGGTCCTACGCGACCGCCGGGGGAGTCCGCTACTACGAGCTGCTCCGGGGATCGATCGACGAACAGGATCCGGATCAATCGGCGGGCAAGGAGGCCGTCCGCCGATTCAAGGACTACGTCCGCGACGAATACTGCAAGATCGGGGCGCTGCCCGGCGAGGAGGAGAAGCCGGAGAAGGCGGCCGGGAAGAGGAAGAGATGACGGAGCCCGGGGAGCCGGAAGTTGATCGCCGGCGAGCTCGGAAGGAGGGTCGGCGAGTTCCTCGGCGGCATCGGCAACATCCTCGGCGGCTGGTGGTAGGAAGGTGGTAGGAAGGTGGTAGGAAGGTGGTAGGAAGGGGACGGTATCGGAAGCCGTAGTAAGAGAAGGAGGTCGGCCGCGTCCGGGGCAGCCCCGGGCGCGACGGCCTTTTTTCACATGACTACAAGGCAGAAAGGAAGTAACGGATGGCTTAGTGCTGCTGTACATAAATACGATGACGTATCATAGCTGGCATGTTACCATCCTTTTCAGCAATGAAAGGGGGTGGAGATGCCAAGAAAAAGCCCATATGATATCGAATTGGTCGAAGACGAGC
>JAKAEN010000094.1 GCA_021818355.1 Actinomycetes bacterium
TCTAGCCGGTACACCTGCTCCGGCGGCGGCGCGCCCGCAGCAGAGGAAGTTCCAGGAAGGGAGCTGCAATGACGGCCATCGAACCCGAAGGGCTCACCAAGAGCTTCGCAAACACCAGCGCTCCGGCGCTGGACGGCATCGACCTCGACATCCGCGACGGCGAATTCGTCGTGCTACTTGGTCCCTCGGGATGCGGAAAGTCCACAACGCTGCGCATGATCGCCGGACTTGAGCAGCCCAGTTCCGGTTTCATACGATTTGACGGGCAGATGATGAACGGAATCCCCGGCCGCGATCGCAAAGTCGGCATGGTGTTCCAGAATTACGCCCTCTATCCGCATATGACGGTGGAGGAGAACCTCTCGTTCGGCCTGCGCTCGCGGGGCGAATCCAAGGCCAGTACCGCCGCAAGGGTGGGTGAGGTCCTGGCGATGTTGGGCCTGGCCGAGCATGCCAAGCGCCGTCCACGCGAGCTGTCCGGAGGCCAGCGTCAGCGGATCGCCCTCGGACGAGCCCTGGTTGGCAGGCCATCGGTGTTCCTGATGGACGAGCCGCTCTCGAATCTCGACGCAAATCTGCGGGAGCAAATGCGGATGGAGATAGCCAGGCTGCACACCGAGCACGGGATCACGACGGTCTACGTCACCCACGACCAAGGCGAGGCCCTAACCCTGGCCGATCGGATCGTGGTGATGGACAGTGGGAAAGTGCGCCAGGTGGCCACCCCCCGAGAGCTCTATCTCGCCCCCAACGACACCTTCGTGGCAGGCTTCATCGGCTCACCCGGCATGAACCTGTTGCGCGTGCCGCTGCAGACATTGGAAGACGCCGGCCACGGAGCTTCCGCGGTCACGGTTTCCGACGGTCTCCTCGCCCGTCTTGGCAAGAACGCGGGAGAGGAGGTGGTGCTGGGGGTGCGCCCCGAGGACCTCCGTTCCGACGGCTCCGCCGCTGCGCTCCGCCTCGACTGCAGGGTCGCCTTGGTCGAGCAGTTCGGAACTCATCTCCAGGTTCACTTGACCCTCGGCGCGCCATGCGGGCAGCTTCCCCTGATTGCCAAGCTGCCCGCCGACCACGACCTGCGCCGTGGCGACATGATCACGTTGTACTCCGGAGAGTCGGCGATTCGCCTCTTCGACCCTTCGACGGGCTCCAGGCTTACCGAGCATCGGCACGGCGACCTCTCCCTCGCTCTGGCCGGCCAGAGCGATTCGGGGATTGCGCAGCAGAGGGACGAGGTTGTCGAGGCATGCTGACGCGGGAGACATCGGAAAGGACCGGGCCGGGGTTCGCAGATGCCGAGATCGATCTTGAGCCCGTCAGACCTCCACGGATGGCGATAGCCCGCTGGCGCAGCCTCAAGAACCGGCTGGTCGGCTACGGCCTGCTGATACCTGCCGCCTCCGTCTTCATCCTCTTCTTCTACCTTCCTGCGATATATCTCTTTTACCTGGCTTTCTACCACTGGAGCGTGCTCTCGCCCGTCTCGCAGTTTGTCGGGTTCAAGAACTTCGTCACTCTGGTCCACCAGCCGCTATTCTGGCGCTCCCTCGAGAACTCGGCCTACTACACGGTGGTGATGATCCCGGCCACCACCTTTCTCGCTCTCGGCATCGCCATGCTGCTAAGGGATGGCTTGAACGCGCGGAGAGGCGGCGTCTGGCGAGCTGCCGTTTTCCTGCCGCATGTGACTCCCGTCGTGGCCACCTCGATCATCTGGGTCTGGATCTTTAATCCACACTTCGGCCTGGCGAACGCCATTCTCGGCTTTGCGCACCTGCCCCAGCTCGGATGGCTCGAGAGCACACGGTGGGCACTGCCGGCGGTGATGATCGACTCGCTTTGGCACTCCTTGGGCCTTTACGTCATCATCTTCCTCGCCGGGCTGTCCCGAGTCCCGCGCGAACTCGTCGAAGTCGCCTCGCTGGAAGGGGCCGGAGGCGCCAGGATCTTCCGGCGGATCATATGGCCGCTCATCTCGCCCACCACGTTCTTCGTGGTAGTGCTGGCGTCGGTGAACACCTGGCAGGCTTTCTCCCAGATCTACACCATGACCGGCGGTGCGCACGGAGGAGCAGGCGGACCGGCCTTCTCGACCACAACCGACGCTCTGCTCGTCTTCCAGACCGCATTCACTTATTTCCATTTCTCGCTGGCGGCGGCGATGAGCCTCGTCCTGTTCCTGATCATCCTGACCTTGACGATCGTGCAGAAGTGGATCTCCGATCGCATCGTCTTCTATCGATGAGGTGGTTTAGTATGCCCATTTCCGCGTGGCTCCGAAAGGCCGCCGTGGCCGTGGTCGCGATCGGTTTCGCCTTCCCCCTCTACTGGGTGGTGGTCACCGCCTTCAACACCCACGGCGGCGTCTTCTCGATTCCTCCCCGCTTCATTCCCGCGATGCACGCCGGCGCCTTTGTCTACGTGATCACCCATACCCATTGGTTGCACTACCTGCTGAACACCATCTTCATAGCGGGCAGCACTGTCGTGCTGGTGGTAGCCACTTCGGCCATGGCCGGCTACGCCCTGGCCGAACTCAACCTGCGTGGATCGGGCGCATTCGTCCTACTGGCGTTAGGGGTGATGATGCTTCCCACCCAGGCGCTGCTCATCCCGCAGTACGCTCTGGCACTCCACCTGCACCTGCTGAACGGCTACGCGATCCAGATCCTCCCCTTCGCCGCCTCAACCTTCGGAGTCTTCCTCTTCCGCCAGTTCTTCAAGAGCCTGCCGCGCGAGTACTGGGAGGTAGCCAGCCTGGAGGGGGTCGGGCATCTTCGCTACATATGGCGCGTCGCCCTGCCGCTTGCCCGGCCCGCCATGTTGACGGTGATACTTCTCACCTTCATCGGCTCATGGAACCAGTTCCAGTGGCCCCTCATCATGACCACTTCCCATTCGGTCCAGCCGATCGAGGTGGCGCTCAGTCACTACATGCAGACCTTCGAGGCGAACTGGCGAAAGCTAACCTCGGCGGTCGTCATCGCGCTGGCCCCAATCGTCCTCCTCTTCCTGCTGCTGCAGCGCAATATCGTCGCCGGGGTGGCAGGTCGCGATGGAGGAGTGAATCTCTGAGCACTCAGGGAAACTCGGCGGGCGGGTGGTGGTGTACCGCCGAGAACGAAGACCACCGGCCGGCGCCGACCCGACAGTCGACACCGGCCAACCTCTCAAAACCGTGACAGCCTTGAAAGGACAAAAAACGATGATACTCCCTGGAAACAGCCTCCGGAGCGAGAATCCGATTCCGCCCGGCCCCGCCCGGTCAAGCCAAGTGCCGCACATTCGCCGCCCCCGGCTTCCCAGGTCGCTTGCACTTCTCGCGGGTGGGGCGCTGGCGCTCAGCGCATGTGGAAGCGCGGCGTCCGCCTCCTCGCCCAACACATCGGCTTCGGCATCCTCAAAGCCGATAACCATATCGCTATGGGAATCCCATAACGGTGGACCGGTCGGGGCCGCCATGAGCGCCCTGGTTGCCAAGTTCAACGAAAGCCACAAAGACGTTCAGGTGACCCTGGTGGTCACCAAGGCCTCCTCGAAGCTTCCGGCCGCCGTCGCAGCAGGAGACCCGCCCGTCTTGGCCGAGATCAGCCACTACGACGGAGTGCTGGTCAAGGGGCTGGCGCTCCAGTCCTGGAACCCTTACATCAAGGGGTCCACGACCTTCTCTCAAGCCAACGTCTTCCCTTCGGTGTGGACGAACGGCGAGGTCAGCGGCGGGCAGCACTACCGCCTCCTCACCGACGCCAAGGTCTCGGAGGTCTTCTACAACGAGTCCATGTTCGCCGCCGCGGGAATTACCTCGCCCCCGACGACCTGGGCGGAGTTGGCCGCCGACGCCGCAAAGCTGAAGTCGGCCTCTGTGATCCCTCTGGGATGGAAGGACTCATCCGCCCACATCCTTCCCGCCATCCTCAGCAATGGCGGGACCATGCTCAAGGGTTCGAACTCGGTGGGCACGGCGGTCGACTTCAACAACGCAGCCACCCAGGCGACCTTCCAGTACTTCCGCAACCTTTACGCATCTGGCAATATGGTTTTCGACCATGGAACCACCCTCCGGCAGGACCTGGCATCCGGACACATGGCCATGATTGACGGAACCTCGGCCGGCTATCAGAAGGTCATCGAAGCCGTGGCCGGCAAGTTCAAGGTGGGAGCCTTCGTCGAACCGGCCGGCAGCACGGGGCACGCCGCCAATCTGGTGCAAGGGCTCGGATTCGTCCTGCCCAAGGGCCACACCGCCGCCCAGGACAAGGCGGCCTTCACCTTTGTGGACTGGTGGTACCAGCCGGCCCAGCAGGCCTACTGGTCGGAGAACACCGGCTTTGCCCCACTGACCAAGGCGGGGGCGGCGGCGATTCCGCAGAGCTTCCTCGCCAGCCATCCAGGTCTGGCCGCTTCGGTCGCCGCCATGTCCTCGCCGTACACCTACGGACGTCCCGTCAGTGACAGCTACTCCCAGGTGCAGGCCGTGCTCGATGCCGCGTTCCAGCAGGCGGTGACCGGCGCCCAGCCGATTCCAGCGGCGTTGAGCCAGCTGGAGAGCCAGGGCAACTCCTACATGAGCGGCGCGAGCGCCTTGTAACCGATGACAGCCGTGCACCAAGGAGCATCCGCGATGACAGACGAGCCGCCAGGTAATGCGCTGGCGCGCATTCTCCTCGTCGAGGACGATGTCGAGCTGGCCAGCGCCGTGGCCGCCGGACTTTGCAGCGAGTTCTATGAGGTGACCATCGCCAACGACGGCGAATCCGCGCTCGAGATCATGCAGCGGCAGCACTTTGATCTGATGCTCCTCGACCTCATGCTCCCGGGAATCACCGGGCTCGAGGTGTGCAGGCTCGCACTCGAACACGACAACGCCCTCACCGTGATGGTCATCACCGCGTTGAGCGGAGTGAACGACACCGTGCAGGGATTGGAGGCGGGCGCAGATGACTACCTTGTCAAGCCCTTCGGGGTTGCCGAGCTCCGCGCCCGCCTCCGCGCGGTGCTTCGCCGGGGCAGCCGCGGCGAAGCGCTTGCCGTCGGGGAGGAGCCGCCCGGAAGCGAGATCATCGGGGTCGGATCACTGGTCTTCGCAGTCTCCGCGGAGGGCGTTTCCTGCAACGGGCGCTGGATACACCTCCGGCCCCGGGAGGAGGAGCTGCTACGGCTCTTCCTCAAACGCCCGGGGGTGGTGCTGACCAGAGCGACCATCGAGCGCCTCCTGATCGGCGCCCAGGGGGTCCTTTCGCGGACGACGGTCGACTGGCATGTCTATCAACTCCGTCATCGCCTCGAGGCGGAACTCGGAACCGCTCTTGTCGAAAACGTCCACGGCGTGGGGTGGAAGCTTCCGCCCGGAACCACGAGTCCGCGGTGACCATGCGCCTGCGAATAGCCATGTCGATGGGCATAGTGACAACATTGCTCGTTATCGCCGCCGGATTCGCCTTCCGCGCCTATGTCGGAACGGCAACCAAGGCAACCCTGGAAAGGACGCTCCACTCGAGGATGCAGCGGCTCCAGGCCGCCCTCCGGCAAGGCCTGGTCCCACTTGCCCCGCCCTCGGCGCCGGCACGGCCGGCGCTCGACCAATCCATCATCCAGGTGATATCGAGGAGTGGCCAGCTCCTGTATACGACCGGTACCGCCGGCACCTCCCCACTCCTCTCGACTCAATACCTGGCCAAGGTCGAAAGCGCCGGTTACCGGCAAATCCAGGCGGGACACGCACGAAACCCCATCCTGCTGCTCGCCGAGCCCTCCTCGTCCAAAACCGGGGAGATCGTGGTTGTCGGGGCTTCGACCGACCAGATCCACGACTCCTTGGCCTTCGTCGACCAGCTGCTGTGGGGTGGGGGCTTGCTGGCCATCCTGCTCGCGACGTTGGGAGCGGGCCTGGCCGCGGGGGTCGTTCTCCGCCCGGTCGAGAGAATGCGCCGGCAGGCGGCCATGTTGAGCCTCGGCGACTCCCGTGCGCAGCTCGCCGATCCGGGCACCGGAGACGAGCTGGCCAAGCTCGCGGCCACCCTGAACGACTTTCTCGCGCGACTGCACGAGACCACCGGACGGCAGCGGCGCTTCATCTCCGCCGCCAGCCACGAACTGCGAACGCCCCTTGCGGGAATGCGCGCGGAGCTGGAGACCAGGTCCCCGGCGGCGAGCGACAAGGACGAGGCGCTGCTGCAGCGCCTCGATCGCAGGGTCGCGCATCTCGTCTCCCTGGCCGAGGGACTACTCCGCATCGCGGAAGGGCAGGGGGACGAGCTGGCGCTCGATATCTCCCCCACCGATCTTGAGGCCGTGATCTCAGCCGCCCTCGTTGCCCTCACCCCGTTGGCAGGTGCCAAGGAGGTGGCGCTGGTCCTCGACGCCACCATCCTGCCGACCCTTTGGCTCGACCGCGTGCGCATCACCGAGGTGGTGGAGAACCTGGTGGTCAACGCGATCCGCCATGCCCCCGTCGCCTCAACGGTCGAGGTGGGCCTCCGCGCCGAAAGAGAGACCGCGGTCATATCGGTTCGAGACCACGGCCAGGGCGTCCCGGAGTCCATGCTCCCGCGCATCTTCGAGCCCTTTGCCCGCGGACCCCAAGAACATGGCCGCGGGCCGCGAGGCTCAGGCCTCGGCCTCAGCCTCGTGCAGCTGCTGGTGCTCGCCCACCGCGGGTCGGTCAGCCTCGTCAACCATCCGGAGGGTGGAGCGTTGGCAGAAGTCCGGCTCCCGCTCGCGGAAGGCCCGCAGGAAGGCGGCCGAACCGATGACCGGCACGACGATCCGACCGGGGGCAAGCCTGGCGCAGGGGCGCCGCGAGGAAACCAAAGTGGCGGCACCGGCGCACATTCCCTCCCGGCCGGGCGGGCGCATTCGGACGGCCCGAGAAATCCCGGCGACCTCATCACCCAAACCCAAGAATGAAAGTGCAGGCAGGAATGCGAGTCGCGGTTCTGGTCAAGGCCGTTCCCAATATCGAAGAACTCTCACTGGGAGAGAACGGGCATCTCACAAGAGACGGGGTTGCCCTGGAGATCAACCCGTATTGCCGGCGAGCGCTGGCCAAGGGAATCGAGATCGCCGAGCTGACCGGCGGCGAGTGCATCGCGATAACGATGGGCCCGCCGGCCTCGATCGGCGTCGCCCGCGAGGCGGTCGCCGTGGGGGCCAAGCGGGCGGTCGTGCTCACCGATCCTTCGCTGCGCGGCTCCGATCTGCTGGCAACTGCTCGTGCGTTGACCGGAGCCATAGCCCACGCCGGGGAATTCGACCTCATCCTTTGCGGCAAGGCGTCGGCGGACGCGGAAACTGCCGTCTTGCCGTCACAAGTGGCCGAGCTTCTGGGCATGGGTTTCATAGCCGCCGCCCGTTCCATCGAGATCTCCCAAGGCGAGGTGATCGTGGAGGCGGAGACCGATGACGGATGGATCGAGGCTACGGCGGCGCTCCCGCTGGTGCTCTCCTGCGCGGAACGCCTGTGCTCTCCTCGCCGTGCCGATCCCGAAGCGCTGGAGGCCGTCTCCGAGGAGCGTATCGATCAAATCGATGCCGGCGCGCTTCCCGCCGGCATCTACGGCTTGGCGGGTAGCCCCACGCGCGTGGGACGCATCCGTCACCACCACGCCGTGCGGGCCGGCGAGCGCATGGTCGGTCTGAACGCGGAGTGGGCGTCGCGGGCGGCGGCGCTCGTCTCTTCCGACAGCCATGACCGTGCCACCCTCGAAATGCCCGAGCACCGGCCGTCCGCCGGGCCCAATCCAACCGTGCTCGTGTTGGCGGCACCGCGTATGGAGTGGCTGACCAGGGAGATGTTGGGCACGGCCGCCATCTTCGCCGACGCGATCTCCGCAAGCGTCACGCTGGCCGCCGATGCGGACGCACCGCAACATGAGCAATCGACGCATGGCGCCGACTCGCTGCTGCTCGTGGAGGACCTGGCCGAGCCAGACCGGCTGGCGGCCACCTTGGCGGACTGGGCCAGCCAGAGCCACCCCCGCGCCATCCTTCTTCCCTCCACCACCTGGGGGCGGGAGGTAGGCGGGCGGCTCTCCGTCAGGCTCGGGTGCGCGCTCATCTCCGACGTCGCCATGATCGAGGTTGTCGAGGGGCGTCCCGCCTACTGGAAGCCGGCCCTCAACTACTCGGAGCTGGTGGAGATAGAAGCCCGCACCGAGACGGCGATCGTCACGCTACGGCCGGGCACCGGTCCGCGAGTCACCCCACGAGCGCCTTCACGGCTGTCAGCGCGATTCCTGGCGCCTGCATCGGGGGCATCACTGGTCAAGACCAAAAGGCGCGTGATCGACGACGACCTGGAACCGTTGACAAGAGCCGGGACAGTGATCGGGGTCGGTCTCGGTGTCGAGCCTGAGGAACTCCCGCAGATCGAGTCATTTGCCGCGCTTATCGGCGCCGAGGTGGTGGCGACGCGCAAGGTAACCGATCGCCATTGGATGCCTCGCTCGAGGCAGGTCGGCGCGACCGGCAGGTTCATCGCCCCATTCGTCTACTTGGCCATCGGGGTGTCGGGCAAGCCGATGCACATGGTGGGCGTTCGCGCGGCAAGATGGGTCCTTGCCATCAACTGCGACGAGACGGCCCCGATATTTGCTCAGGCCGACCTCGGCTTGGTCGCAAAGTGGCAGGATGCGATACCTCTTCTTGCGGCAGAGCTGCAAGAGAGCGGTTTTGGCCACCTGGGCGCCCCCGCCGAACCCGGCCAAGAAGAGATCATCGCCTAAAGCGCGGGCCGGAACGACCCGGCGTACCTTCCATGCCATCGCCGGCCAGTGCGCAGCGCCGCGTCCTGGGTTGAAGGGACGTCTTCAAGACGGTCTTGGCGAGCCATTGGCAACGGGGAAAGAGCGTCCCGTGCTCCGCCACGGCGGCAGGAAATTGCGGCCTACCTTGCCACCTTCATGTGTGACGGCGGCAGCTGCGCGCACACCCCAATACCGCCGGCAAAGCCTCATCTTGTTCAAGCCCGGCGGCGGTAGAGGGTCGCTCCCAAACCCGGTCGCCAACGCGAGGTGAAACCCTCGCGAAGCATCGCCTCCACCTTAGGGCCGACTCCTCCGTTAATCGAGGAGAGAAGAACCACCCGTGCCTCGGTCACCCAGCGGGAAAGAGCGTCCTGGAACGCGGGACTGGCGGCGTCCGCCCGGACACCCGAGGTCCCGTGAACCAGCACACGTTCGGTGCCGAGCCAATCGGCCACGTGCGGGCATCCCGGCCTTGCGCCGGTGAAGGAGTTCACAAGGATCAGCACGGCAGGCTGGTCGGAGACCACACAGGCGCTCGCACCCCGGACCAGAGGGACCGGCGAGGGCCTCACCCCGGAGATCGGTGGCGACATCATCGCCTGCACGTCACCGCCGACGGCAAGTAGCGCAAGCACCGCCAGCGCAGGGATGACGGCTCGCCTTGGCAACCATTGCGGGACCGGAGCGGTGCCAAGAGCAAGGCCGAGAAACGGCGAAAAGAAGGCGCCGTAGTGGTAGTAGAACTCCGGCGCGGCCAGGAGGGCCGAACCCACCACCAGGGCGCTCCACCTCGCAATGCTGGCCAGCTCAGAAGGCCGGCTGCCGCCTCCCG
>JAKAEN010000095.1 GCA_021818355.1 Actinomycetes bacterium
GGTTCTGCGTGCACCACGCGCCGCGGTCGGCGGGTTGCCACTGTCGCGCTGCCGGTCGTGCCACGCGGCCGTGCAGCACTTCGAGCTGCACCACTTCTGCCCGCGCCGATGCGGACGGTAGATCTTGCCGCAGTGCAAACACTGCCGCGCGGCGCGCCAGCGAAGGCCCAGCCCAGCGGAGCCACGGCGGGCCAGTGCCGCCGGCCAGCTCACCGCTTCGAGGACCTGCAGGTAGGCGGTCGCCAGCGGCCCCGCCGCGCGGATCGCCGGCTGAAGCCGGAACGCCGCTCCATCCTCCTGCGGCACCACGTCCACGGCGACCCGCAAGAGCCCCTCGAAGACGCGATCCCGCAGCAGCGTGAGGCACAGGTACGAGAGCTGTAAACGGACCTCCACCGTGGGCTCGGACAGGTGGGCTGGCTCCCCGACCAGCCCGAAAGCCCGCGCCAGTTCAGGGCCGGTGAGGCCGGTTGGCCCTCCGGGAGGTGCGAAGATCGCCCAGGGCGCCCTGCCGGCGAGCTCTGCTCGGGCACCCGGGAGGACCGCCTCTGCGGCTTGTAGGAGATCCGCCTGCTCCAGCGCGGGCGGATCGAGGTGCCATCCTTCCCACAGGGCTCGCACCAGCCGGGGCAGTGAGCGCCCGGCGGCCGCACCAAGGGCGCCGACGAACCCCGACGCAGCAGCGACGCGAGTGCCCAGGCCTGGCCGAGCCGCCCGCACGCCAGACGGATCTCCTCGATCGTCTCGAAGCGTTCGTCCTGGCGCGCGCGGATGCCGACGAAACCGTGGCGCCGAACCCAGGCGAGGATCTCGCCCTCCTCCACGGTCGCGAGCCCGACGAGTTCCTCCACGAGCCGTCCCGTGACGTCGGGCACCCACACCTGCGGGGCGCGGGTGCGCGGGTCGGGAGTCATAGGACTCCTTGACCGTGCGGCGCTGCCATTGACACAGCAGCTAGACTGGCGACTGTGACCGGTCACACACGATAGTGGATGGAGTCGTGGCGAGCAACCGGCAGCAAGCACCCCGTAATCCGGGCCTCCGAGACGTTGCCGCCCTGGTCGGCGTTTCGCGACAGACGATTTCGCGGGTCCTCAATGATGGTCCGTACGTGTCCGACGACACGCGCCGCCGCGTCATGGAGGGGGTCAAGGCACTCGGGTACCAGGTGAACGCCCCCGCCAAGGCCCTGGCTACAGGAAAGACGCGCCTCATTGCGCTCCTCGTGCCCGATATTGGGAACCCACACTTCGCCCGCATCGCACGCGCCGCGAGCGAAGAGGCGGAGCATTACGGCTACGACGTGGTGCTCTGGAACTGCGGCGAGAGCCCCCGTCGCGAGTTGGGGTATCTCCGCTCGCTCCCCTCGCACCGTGTGGACGGTGTGGTCGTGTGTAGCTCGCGACTCTCGGCCGGTGCCCTGCGCGAGTTCGTCAGCGGCGAGGTGCCTATCGCTCTCATCAACCGGTCGCTTGGCGGTCAAAGCGCGGTCCCGGAGGTAATCGTAGACGCCGAGGTAGGCGCTGCGAGCGCTGCCCGTTTGCTCGCTGATCTCGGTCATCGGACCATTGGCATTCTGTCGTTCCGACCGCCCTCGGAAAGCGCCGCGGTTCGTTTACGAGGCTATGGCCGATCGCTCGAGGGGCAGGGCGTGAAAATAGACTCACGCCAAGTTCGCCGTGTTTCGCCCGACATGGCAGGTGGGTATGCGGGAGCAACCTCCATGTTTGCACGCGTGCCTCGTCTCACCGCCCTGCTGTGCGCCAATGACCTGATAGCGCTCGGTGCCGTGCAGGCCGCGTACGCCCAAGGGTTGCGTGTGCCGGAGGACGTGTCGATCGTGGGGTTTGACGACATCGCAGCTGCAAGCTCCTCGACACCGCCGCTGACTACTGTGCACATTCCACAAGCTGAGCTCGGCCGAACCGCTGTCGATCTTCTCATCGGCCGGCTTCGTGGCGAGCCGAGTCCGTCGTCCCCCGTCGTGCTTCCAACCCAGCTCGTTCAGCGCGGGTCCCACGCACCTTGCGTGGCGGCTGATACCCGCGCTGTCAGCGCCAGAGCGGTTCAACGGACCACCCGACGCGGGAACACCCCTGTGAGACTTGGCACTATTCTTCGCACGCCGGCCGGTCCACCCAATCCGTCACGCCCGATCCCGAACCCCTGTAAGGCACCCGCCGGGAACCCCGAACCCCCCACCCGGCGGTGAAGAAGGCTGCCTGACGACGCCTAATCGCGTTAGGAGGAGGAATTCCGAAATGGGCGAATCGCCCACCGCGATGCGTGCACACCGCGACATGACTACGGTCGCCATCGCGTTGATCCCTGTCGGGATCGCCATCAACTACCTTGGCAAGAGCCTTGCCCAAGCCGTAGGATTGCCACTCTTCCTCGACACAATCGGAACGATGATCGTGGCAGTGCTCGTTGGGCCTTGGACTGCTGCCGCCACGGGGCTGACCACCAATATCGTGTACGGCCTCACCATTCGTCCGACAGCTATCCCATTCGGCCTCGTCAACGCAGCGACTGGGATCACTGTCGGATATCTCGCTCGATGGGGCTGGTTCAGCTCGTGGTGGCGCATTGTTGTCGTCGGTGTCGCCGCAGCCGTGGTCAATACGGTCTTGAGTGCCCCAATCATTGTTCTCGTGTTTGGTGGCTTTACGGGCTCTGGAAGCGACGCGGTCACCGCGTTCTTCGCGCTGACCGGACACAACATCCTCAAAGCAGTTCTGAGCACACAGGCGATCATCTCGCCCACAGACAAGATCCTCAGTGCGCTCATCGCTGCCGTTGTGGTGCGTAACCTTCCAGTCAGGCTGCGCTCACGCTTTGGGTCAGGCTAGGCGGGATGCGCCTTACCTTACCGGCTGACGGACCTACACAGACCGACAGAGCAGCCGAGTGCTGGGGCTGCCCTGGCGCTGGAGCCGCTGCTGACGACCGTCATGTCGCGGCGGAACGGCGGTGCTTCAGATGTCTGGTGACGCGGATCAGATGTCTGGTGACGCGGAAAGGATCGTGAGGCGGCCATGCCGTCGCTAAGTAGCTACGTACCGAGGGAGTCCCTGGTTCACGGCCTCCACCCGGTGACGAAACTGGTGTACGTGGCCTGCATCCTTGCGCTGGCCGTCGTCTACTCCACTCCGGCGCCGCTTGTCGTGCTCCTCTTGGCCACGTGCTGTGTTCTCCTGGCGGCTCGCGTACTGCGGCCGGCTGTCCGCATCATGTCACGCACGGTGTTACTTATTGCACTGTTCCTGTTCGTGGTCCGTGGTCTCGCCGAACCTGGAGGCAACGTCGCGTTCGCCCTGGGTCCGCTTGCCTTCAAGCAAGCAGGGCTGGATGTGGCTATGTTGATTTCTCTTCGCCTGTTCATTTTCGTGGCTGCAGCGCTGACTCTCCTTCTGACGACGTACCCGCCCTACCTCATGGCTGCGCTGGAAGAGAAGAAACTCTCCCCCCGCGCAAGCTATGTCGTCCTCTCCACGATGCAGATCATCCCGATGATGCAAGCGCGTGCCACAGCCATCTTGGAGGCGCAACAGGCACGTGGGTTGGATACCCGCGGCAGCTTGCTCACGCGGGTGCGCGCTCTCTTCGCCCTGGTTGGGCCCCTGGTCCTCGGTTCAATCGAAGGCGTTGAGGCGCGGGCCATGGCGATCGAAGCACGGGCGTTTCTAGTGCACCATCGACGGACGCACCTGTATGCGGTGGCAACGTCCTCCGTGGACCGGGTTCTCATGGTCGCTTTGCCGGTACTGACCTTTGCCTTCGCCACTCTCCGCTTTCTAGTCCGATGACGCTCGCCATCAGGCTCGAGGACGTCTCATTCACCTACCAGGGCGCAGCGACTCCCGCCGTTGCGGACATCTCACTCGCGATCGAGGAGGGAGAGAGGATCGGGATCGTTGGCCCCAACGGGAGCGGTAAGACAACGCTCTGCCACCTCCTGACTGGATTCGTGCCCCACTTCTTTCCGGGTCAGCTTCGCGGCATTGTTCGTGTAGGCGATCTGGATACCAGCTCGGTGGGGCCTGCGCAACTTGCTCTTTCGGTAGGGCGGGTATTCGATGATCCTTTCGAACAACTCTCCGGAGTGGGAATGACTGCGCTTGAGGAGGTAGCATTTGGGCTTGAGAATCTGGCACTGCCTCGTGAAGAGATCCTCGTCCGATCCGAAGCGGTGCTCCGGGCGGTGCGACTCTGGGAATCGCGGGAGCGCAGCCCCTTTGAGCTCTCCGGGGGGCAGCAACAGCTCCTGGCGATCGCGTCGATACTGGCAATGCGGCCGCACATCCTCGTACTCGACGAGCCGACCTCGCAGCTGGACCCCATCGGCACCGACCAAGTCTTTGGCGCGCTGCACGACCTTCGCGAGAGCGGCATCACGATCGTGGTGACGGAACACAAGATCGACACACTGGCTTCATTTGCTGATCGGATCATCGTCGTACACGATGGTCGATGTGCCGCCATGGGACCGCCACGCGACGTTCTATCCAGCCCTGACATCGAGCGCTGGCAGATCGAACCACCCATGTGGAGTCGGATCGCGCAGCGCCTCCGTAGCGGCCGGGACACGAGAGTCTGCCCGCTCCCAGTGACGCGCGGCGAGCTCATGGCGGAACTGAGCCATGCTGCAGCATGAAATCGAGCTCACCGACGTTTCCTTCCGCTACCCCTCGGGAATCGCGGCCCTGTCTCACGTGACGACTACAGTCGACCATGAGGCAGTAGCGATCGTTGGCCAGAACGGTTCCGGAAAGACGACCCTCGCGAAGCACCTCAACGGTCTCTTGCTCCCGAGTAGCGGGGTGGTGCGCATCAACGGTGCCGATACGCGCCGGCACCGCGTCGCGCACTTGGCTCGGCAGGTGGGGCTTGTGTTTCAAAACCCCAACCACCAGATCTTCCACCGCACCGTCGAGGCTGAGGTCGCTTTTGGGCCGAAGAATGTCGGCATGCCGCCCCAGCGGAGTGCCCAGATGGTGGCGGACAGTCTGGAGCTGCTCGGACTGACGGATGTGCGCGACAGGCATCCATACGAGCTACCTCTCTCGGAACGCAAAGCCGTATGCATCGCCTCCGTGCTCGCGATGGGCACACCTATCGTCGTCCTTGACGAACCGACGACTGGCCAAGACCTGGTGGGGCTTCAGCGTCTCCGCGCGCTGGTTGCACGCCTCGTCGACCAACGGCGGAGTGTCGTCGCCATCTCCCACGACATGCAGTTCGTGGCGGACGCCTTCCCGCGCGTGATTATCATGGGAGGGGGAACAATCCTCTTCGATGGGCCGACCCGCGCGGGGCTCTACCGGCTAGACGTACTTTCCCAAACGGCGCTCAAGGCTCCGCCAGTAGTGGACCTTGCCACAACACTCACGGTACCGGGCCAACCTCTGACCGCGGACGAGTTTGCTGTGCAGTTTGCCGCACGCCGAATGGAAGCGCGCCATGATTGACGCCAGCAAGATCGATCGTCTGCTGCGAACTGCTCGGGCGGCTCGAGGCCGCGCCTACGCTCCCTACAGCGACTTCGCCGTTGGTGCTGCCCTGCTCGGAACATCTGGTCGCATCTACGCGGGTACCAACATCGAGAATTCTTCGTACGGTCTCAGCCTGTGCGCGGAGCGTACGGCACTGGCGCAGGCCATCGTACGCGGCGAGCGTTCATTCCGCGCAGTGGCGGTGGTCGCCGACTCGGACGACCCGTGCACCCCGTGCGGAGCCTGCCGACACGTCTTGAGCGAGTTCCAGGACGACCTCATCATCGTATCCGCCAACTTGCACGGGGCGGTGGAGACTCGCCCCCTGAAGGAGCTCCTACCCGCGCGGAACAACACGTTGAAACGACGGAGGGGAGCCTCGTGAAGCAGGATTACGTAGCGCACCACCTACTGTGCCGGCCAGGAGATGTCGGCGCCTACGTGCTGCTACCAGGTGATCCGGGACGCGCACAGCTGCTCGCATCGCGTCTAGAGGAGCCGCGATACATCGCCTCTAACCGGGAATTCAGCACCTACACGGGGATGCTCGACGATGAACCAGTGACAGTCACCTCGACTGGCATCGGTGGACCGTCGACGGCGATCGCGGTCGAAGAGCTGATCGACCTTGGCGCGCACACCTTTGTGCGCGTTGGAACAGCCGGCGGCATGCAAGCGAGCGTCGCGCCTGGGCACTTCGTCGTGGCGCAGGCCGCCGTCCGGGATGAAGGAACGAGTCACCAGTACGTGCCCGACGTCTTTCCCGCCGTCGCCTCGCCGACTGTCGTCATGGCGCTGCACGACGCAGCGCGCCAGTTCGGTGTTCCTCACCACGTTGGTATCGTCCATTCCAAGGACTCGTTCTACGGGCAGAAGCGTCCCGAAACAATGCCGATATCCGCCTACCTCGTTCAACGATGGGAAACCTGGCGGCAGGCTGGTGTCCTTGCCTCCGAGATGGAGGCGGCCGCGTTGTTCGTGGTAGCCGGCATCCGGGGCAGGCGTGCCGGAGCGGTTCTGAAGATCATGTCGAACCGTGCCCGCCCGGGCCCGCGACCGAGCTCACTGGACGATCTCGCGGACTTGGCAATCGCCGGGATGCGGCTTGTCCTGCAAGCCGATAGAGCCGAGCAAGTCCAAGGCGCTGATCTTCGCGAGATTGGAAGTTCGCGGGGCCTCCCGCCGAGTAGAGCAAGCCGGCGCGCTGCGAGGGCCCGGGTGCAGTGACCGGTATCCTTTCAGTCATCGCGTGGCCCTTGGCGGGCCACCCCGGAGGATGAAAACTGCGGGTGTCGCCCGGCGCCGTCGTCCCTCTGTGGTGTTGCGAGCCCGTGTTCCAGTCGGACGCGGGAGCCTCGGGCGCACCGGATTGTTGCTGCGAGCTCGTGGGTCAGACTCCGCCGAGATGAGGTAAACCCACATGATACCGTCCGCTGAGCCGCAGGTGCCAGCACCAGCATCGGGCAAAGCTTCACCCTGAATGGTCAGTGGTCCTGCCGCCGGTACTGCCAGCGGTCGCATGCGAGCCATCATCATGGCCGACGGTGAGGCCCCCTTCGCGCCGCTGGACCCGGCGGGCGAAGGATTCGTACTTCTCGACGGCTGGCGCGTCGGGGCGCGCCCCCGGCAGCGGTAGTCGGACGCCGCCGGGCCGGCCGAGAACAAGCGTCCGCCCCCTCCGCTGCGACTGACAGGTCCGCGTCCCGCAATGTCACCATCTCGAACCAGACAAGGAGGAGGAGCTTTCTGCGGCCGTGTCGCCCGGATGGGGCCACCGAGGTGACAACCGTCGACGCCGACGATGGCCTCTCTCCACCGCGTCCGGGTTGTCGGAGGTTCACCGTCCAGGCGACGACGCCAGTCGCCCTCAGCAGGCATATTCCAGCGGTGATCGAGGGCGTGCTTTTCGATTTGGACGACACCCTCATCGATTACTCGAGTGCGGCCCGGGCCGGACTACGGTCGCTGCTTGCAGCCCTTGGGGTCAAGGAGAACGAGGAGCATTGGCTTCTGTGGCCGGCGCTGGGAGCGCCAACACTTCGGCGAGTATCTCGACGGAACCTGCTCGTTCGCTGAGCAGCGGCATCGACGCCTCCGCTCGTTGCTGGCCGCTCTGGATTCAGTCTCCGAGGCAGCCGACCTCGACGAGCTCTTCGCGCTGCACGATCGCCACGCCGAAGTCGCCCGGGATCTGTTCGACGATGTGGGCCCAGCGCTGCGGGATCTTCGCCGCCATCGCCGGCACCTCCGCCTCGGCGTTCTGACAAATGGCAACGGACCCCAGCGGCGGGCCAAGCTACGGCAGGTTGGGCTTGGACAGGCCCTCGATGTCGTGGTTGCCTAATCCGAGTTGGGCGTGGCCAAGCCCGCAGCTGCTGCCTTCCTCGAGGCGTGCGATCGGCTCGGGACTGTTCCTGGCGCCACCATCCACGTGGGGGACAACCTCCGCATCGACGCCGAGGGCCCCACGGTGGCGGGCCTGGTCGCGGTCTGGCTCCAGCGCGATCGCCAATCGGCCGGGGGCGTTCGATTGGCGATCGCCTCCTTGCGCCAGCTACCAAGGTTGCTGGCAGACATCACGGTCGCTCGGTAGGCGACGACCACACTCCACGGCGTGGGTTCATTTCCGCCTAGCGTGCGTTGAGCTGGGGGTCCACGAGGTTTGCATGGAGCGAGAAGATGCGATGAATGGGACGAACGTGCTTCTGGTCCTGCTCGATGATCACGCCCAATGGGCAGCCCACTGCTACGGGAACAGCGAACTCAGGACGCCGACGCTCGACTACCTGGCAGATACGGGTGTCAAGATGGAGAACGCCTTCACGCCAACGCCGGTCTGTTCACCTGGTCGGGCGGCACTGCTGACCGGTCGCATCGCGTCCCAGCACGGCATCCACGACTTCCTCGGAGGCGAATACGAGACGCGCGACGGCCGACCGTGGCTCGAAGACGAACGGACCTTGGCCCAGATCCTCTCCGATGCCGGCTATGTGGTCGGCCTCAGTGGGAAATGGCATCTCGGTGGCAGCTCCGAAAAACAACCGGGATTCGATTACTGGTACCAGGAGGCGAAGTACAGCCCAGACCGGGGCCACACCGCGCTCCAACGAAGTGCCCTCGCCTGGCCACACCCATGGCCTGGTGCCCCCGACTCCTCACGGGACCCCGGGGTCCACACGATCACCGATTACGCGATTGACTTCCTGAGAACTCGAGATCGACAGCGGCCCTTCTTCCTCATCGCGGGATACATCGCCACGCACAGCCCGTGGATTGGCCACCCCGAACGGCTCGTCAGCGCGTACCGGAGGTGCACATTCCGAGACGTTCCACCAGACGCCATGTATCCGTACGGGAGGCCCGCGCTCGAGTCACGGTTCCCGTCGAGGCAGCGTCCCTTCGAGGCGCTTGCGCAGTACTACGCCGCCGTGAGCGTCATCGACGAGCAGGTGGGCCGCTTAATCGACGAACTCGACGCTCAAGGGTGTCGCAGCAACACGCTCGTCGTCTACACCTCGGATCATGGCCTCAACATGGGTCACCATGGCGTGTGGGGCAAGGGCAATGGCACCCGTCCCCTGAATATGCTCGATGAGTCGATCCGGATCCCATTGATCTTCAATCATCCCGACACGATATTTGGTGGTCAGGTTCGCAATGAGATGGTAACCCACTGCGATACGTTCCAGACCATCCTCGATCACGTGCCGCCGCCGTTCGCCAAACCGAACGAACCGTTCCACATGCTCGTCTCCAACATCGATTGGAACGATTACGTCGGCCGCGTCGCGGTTGGCAAGATCCTCGGCGGCGAAGTCAAGGTCGGCGACAATGTCTGGGTGCTTCGCAATTCGGGCGCCAAGAAGACCCGCTGCAAAATCACCAAGGTCTTCGAGTACTCCGGACTCGGCACCAGTGAATCCGCCACCGGCATCGCCGGCAACATCGTCGGCATCTCCGGATTCGACGACGTCGACATCGGCGACACCATCACCGCCAACGAAGCCGACCATCCCCTCCCCTTCACCCAGATCGATCCGC
>JAKAEN010000096.1 GCA_021818355.1 Actinomycetes bacterium
CGCGGAGATTCCGCCGGCGGTGTAGGCGTGCTGGTTGAGCGTGTTGTGGCGGTAGGCGTCCATGCCGGCGACCGAGTCGGCCGCCTTGGCGAGCCACTTCTGGCAGTTCTCCTGGCTGCGGCCGTTGGAGAAGTCGAAGCGGATCTCGGAGGCCTTCTCGCGCAAAAGTGCGCGCTCGGCCGCCCAGTCGAGAATGAAGCGGGGGACTGGAGCGAGGATGCGCGCGGAGCCGGGGGCGATGCGGTAATCGCCCTTGGCCACGATCGAAGGGGCCGCGGTGATCGAACCCTTGTCGCCCTTGGTGTCGATGCCGGGGGCGAGCTCGGCGGTGGTCGTCGGCAGGGATATGCCTGCGGCCAGCCGGTAGTAGAGATGCACACCCCCGGACGGGGTGGAGACCGTGATGGTGTCGGTGACCGCGTCCCCGTGGAGCCGGCGCAGCGCGTCGAGGGCATCCATGCCCCCGTGCTGGCGGTCGACGTCGAGCACGAAGATGGCAAAGCCGTTGGGATCTCCGCTGGGCGAGGTGAAATGGCCCGTGCGGATGGCAAGGTTGCGCCTGGGCGACTGCTTCCACCAGGCGACAACCTGGGCCAGATCTGTGGTGGCGTCGTAGAAGCCGTGGCCACCGTCTTGGTGGCGGATGGCGGGGATCTTGGAGTTGGGACCGAGCGGGAAGACGTGCAGTCCGGCCCGGGCGTACATGTATGCCGCCTGGCCCAGCGGGGAGAGGCCGCTCCTGGAGGTTTTCCGGCGCGGGTCTATCGAGCCGAAGCGATGCAGAATCGAGTCCACTTGTCTCCAATCTCCGTAACTCCGGCCGCACGCAGGTAGATGAGGAACTCACCGAAGAGGACGAGCAGGGCCCGGTCCAGGCCGACCGTGGCTGCGGCGATCGACTCGGCCGAGGCGAAATCTCCCTGCATGAGGGCGGTGACAACGGCCTTGGCGTCGGCGATGTCTGCTTCGAGTTGTGCTGGTTTGGTGTCTGGCGGCGTTGTCATGGATCAAGGCTGGCCCGCGGCACCCATCTCGCTGAAGGGCCAGTCCGGAGAAACCTGCAGGAATCCGACTGGCCCACCCGGGAAAGGGGCTGGTGGGCCTTCAGCGACAACCCTTTGGCGGCCTAGACATACAGAGCCGGTGAATTACAGAACACGCCGGGTTGCAATTGCCGATATAAGCGCCAAAGGAGGGATCGTGAGAATTGCCGCCCCAAGCGGGTCCAAACGGCCCGCGCGCCCTGCCGTTCTGGGCGTGGATCCCGGCATGCGTGAAACCGGTTTGGTCGTAAGGGACGGAGATGTCCCGGTAGCGGCGTGCTTGATGGTGCGTGCCCGGGGGCAGTCCCGCGGGGAGTACATCGAGGAGGTGCTGGCCGCTATAGAGGCTTACCTCGAGGAGCGCCGGCGGACTCATGGGGAAGAGCTCGAGATCGCCGTCGAGGACATGACGCCGCCGACGCCTCACATGGGAACCATCGCCGTAGCCGGCATCCTGGAGGGCGGCGTGCTGCTCGGTGCCATCATCGGCCGCTACCCCCAGGCCCGTCTGGTTTCGCCCGGCCACCATGGATCAGCCCCGCTTGCCGCCTACCCGGAGGCCTTGTGCGCTCCGGGCGAGAAGCGGGGGAGAGGGCAGCTTCGCCATTGCCGCAGCGCGTACGACGTTGCCGGCGCGAGATGACGGGCGGGGCCAGAGAGTGAGCTTGCGCGCGATCGACATCTCGGACCTGGCGCTTGCCTCCCGTGACCCGGTTGCGGCCAACTACTCCCAGCTGGCCCGTTCCGACGCCGCCATCTACGATTTCGTCACGCCCGCCCAGCCTGCCGAGTACGGCCCCGCGCCCGCAAAGCTCGCCGTTCCGGTGCGCCGCTGGCTCGAGCACAAGAAGATCAAGCTCTACACCCACCAGTCCGAGGCTGTGCAGGCTGCGCTGGACGGGAAGAACTTCGTCATCGTGACGGCCACCGCTTCAGGCAAGACCCTGGCCTTCAACTTGCCGACCATGAGCATCCTCGCCGACGATCCCGAGGCGACCGCGCTCTACTTCTACCCGACCAAGGCTCTCTCCGAGGACCAGCTCCTAACCCTGGGACAGATGGATGCGGAACTCGGCATCGGTGCCAACCCGGCCAAGTACGACGGCGACGTTCCGGAGAAGGACCGCCCCAAGGTACGCAAGACCTCCCGGCTGGTCATCACCAACCCGATCGGCTGGCACATCTATATGAACAGCCACACCTCGTGGGCCCGCTTCCTCTCCAACCTCAAGGTGGTGGTGATCGACGAGGCCCACCTTTACTCGGGCACCTATGGTTCCAACGTGGCCATGCTCATGGCCCGCCTCCGGCGGATCTGCTCTCACTACGGATCCAACCCTCAGTTCTTCATAGCTACAGCCACCGTGGCCAACCCCGCCGAGCACGCCAGGGCCCTGGCCGGCGGAGACGTCGAGGTGATAGACCGCTCCGGGGCTGCGGTGGCCAAGCGCTACACCGTCGTTCTCAACTCCGGCGAAGGGCGCCACTCCATGCAGGCAATGGCGGCCCAGGTGGTGAGATCAGTGATGGCCTCGGACCACCAGACGATTGCTTTCGCCCCGACCCGAAACTTTGCCGAGCAGCTCGCTTCCGGCCTGAACTCGCCCCTGGTCGCTCCCTATCGCGCCGGCTACAGCCCGGAGGAGAGGCGCAGTATCGAGGCCGCCATCAAGTCCGGGCGGCTCAGAACCGTGGTCTCCACCAACGCGCTCGAGGTCGGCATCGACATCGGCAGCCTGGACGCCGTGGTGATCTGCGGATACCCCGGATCCCGTGCCTCCTTGCGCCAGCAGGCCGGTCGAGTGGGCCGCAGTGGCCGCAGCGGCTTGGTGGTGGTGATCCTGGGGGACGACCCCACCTCGAGGTACCTTGCAGCGAATCCCGCGCTGCTGTTTGCCGGCACGCCTGAAGCGGCTACCACCTCCATGTCCAACAAGGTCCTGACCGAGGGCCAGCTGCTCTGCGCAGCCCAGGAGATCCCCCTGTCGCCCGGCGAGCCATTCCTGGACCTATTGCCGACCGCAGCGACAACGCTCAAGCGTCTCGTCGACAACAAGCGCCTAGTGAAAGAACCCTCGGGTGTGCTTTGCCATCCACGCAAGGGGCCGCCCGAGGCGATGAAGTTCTCGCTCAACGGATCTGGCGAGGACAACTTCATGCTCCTGGCCAACGGATCGACGCTTGAGGAGATGGAGGCCTCGCGCGCGCTCACCAGCCTGCACGAAGGCGCGATTTACTACCACCGCAGCCGGGCCTTTAGGGTCTCGGGGATCGACACCGCGCGCAGGGTGGTCGAACTTTATCCCATGGCCAACCCGTCTTATCGCACCGAGGCCATGCGCACGGTTGGCATCGACCCGGGCGAGGTTCTGAGCGAAGTGGTGACGCCGGAGTTCTCGATCAAGCTGGCCGAGGCCGATGTGAAGATGACCCTGGTCGGTTACCGCCGGATAGAGACGATCGGGCCCAAGAAGATGTCCAAGAACATGCCGCTCGATCCCCAGGTCTATCGCACGCCGACCATGGCCATCGGCATCCGCATCCCGGGCCAGGAGCAGGACATCCTCCACGTCTTCGAGCACCTCATGGTCAAGGCTGCTCCGTTGGTGGCCACCTGCGACCCCTCGGATGTGATCGGCTCCTCGAGGGGAGGGGAGATCTGGATCGCGGACACCCGCCGAGGTGGATCCGGCATTTCCGAGCAGCTTCTCAACCGCTTCGTGCGGTTGGTAGAGCTGTCCTATGTGATTGCGGCCAAGTGTTCCTGCGTGGCAGGCTGTCCTGACTGCACGCTCTCGCGGGGTTGTGCCGAGGACGAGACGGTGCTGGACAAGAAGGCGGCCCAGAAGGCGCTGGCCCATCTGATCAAGGCGATCAAGCCGCGACCAAACCGCTGAACGGGGCGGGCACTTTATTTTTTGGACGCTCGGGCCGATATGCGCATCGAGTACAGCGCAGCGATAGTGATACGAGGTGTGTGATGTTCCAGCGGATCCGACAGCACAAGGGGAGAGCCAGGGGAGCCCTCCGGCTTGCGGCCGTGGCGGGGCTGGCGCTCGGGTTGGCCGGTGCCGCCTCGATGCCGCGTCGTCTGAATGCGCAGCCGGCCAGCACAACCTTCTTGACGGTTAACCAGTGCGCTACTGACCCCAGCGGCCCGGTGATCTTTCCGTGGTGGAATGGCGGGACAGGGGCGCCCGGGAGCGGAGACGCCATAACGAGCCTGTCCTGCGCAACGTCCACCTACCCCAACGCCGTGCCCGTCGAAGGCTGGCCAGTGACCGTCACGGCCACGGGAAATACGGCTGGATTCGCTTTCTCCAATGGCCAGTTGTCCATCAGCGGCTACACGAACGACCAGGGCAACTTCACCGTTGACTATACGAACACGACTTCCGCGAGCATCACCTTCACTGCGGCCTACGCCCCGGAGGGTGTCTTCACTACCGCTACCACGATCGCCCAAACCGAGTCCATGGCTCCACCACTGCCGCCCACAACGATCACGACCACCACCGCGCCCGCTCCCGTACTGGCAACCGTGGGCTACGACTACCCGATAGGCACCATCACCGCTCAGGTCAACTTGTCCTGCGTGGGATCGAACTGGACTCCGCCCGAGTGGCCGACGGAGATCCCCACCAACTGCATCGCGAGCACCTCCCCGAACTGGGACAGCGTGGTCAACCAGATCGCCCAGGCGCTGGCCAACAACCAATCGCCCCCGACCACCGTGGAAAGCTTCACTCCGGCCCCGACCTCGAGCGGCGGCGGCGCGGCCCGATACACGCCCGCAGTTACCACGGCCACTTCGACGACCACTTCCTCCACGACCACCACTGATCCCAGGCTGGCCGTGCACGCCAAGGCCTCGCCTACTGGCGGATCCAGTGGATCCGCCGCCAGCCACACGCCGGTGGATCTGGTGAACGGATCGGGCGGAGGAGTGCCGGTGCACAAGGTTTCCACCAGCCTCACCTCGGCCTCGGTCGGCGGAGCTCTGGCCGGAACGGCTGCCGCGGGAGTCGCCGTGTTCCTGGTTGGACGTGTCACCCGGCGCCGCAAGCGCGAGCGCAGCGCCGCCTAGAACGAAGGCGATTCGCTGTGGGGTAGCTCGATAGGAGCTGCATTCTCGGGCTCTCGCGAGCTCGCAGAAGGCATCGCCCACCGCTCCATATTCCCCACCGAGGCGATCGCCGGCTCCAGAACTGCGGCCGCGGCGTTCAGCATCGAGCCGACCAGTTCGCCCCGCACCAACAGAGCGAAGGTGCGCTGGTCCGCGAAACGCTGCATCTCACCCACGAAGAGCGAACGGTAGCCCGGATCCAGAATCTCGGCAAGCCGAGCCCGGACGCCGGCCGCAAATTGTCCCTTGTCGAGCCCGTAGTCGTCCAGCTTGCGCCGCACCAGCTCGGCGGGGGCCACGACGCCCCTTGCGTTCAACGACCAAAGATCCCAGACGTCGCGGTGCTTGAGGTGGTTGCGCGCGCCGAAAGCGACCACCTTGTCGGCCGCGATCTCTGCGAGTGACTCGGTGGGCACCAAAAGCGCGTTATAGCTGGCGGGCAGTTCGCGGATCGAGGGCTCGATCCGCGATAGTTCTCGAGTGTAGGCAGGCACCGCCGCGACCTCGATGTTGATCGCATAGGCCTGGCGAAGGGAGCGATTCGACGCGGGGATCGTCACCTTGGCCCGCCACTTGCCTACTTGCACACCTGTGCCTGGCGTGGGCGCGTGCATTCCCAGCTCTACTTCCAGGCCATAGAAGCGTCCGATGCGCGCGGTGAGGACCTCCGCAAGGCCGTCCAAGACACCGGGATCGAATTCCGGGCCACATACGAAGTCGAGGTCCTCGGAGTAGCGCTCGCCTTTGTAGCAAAGCCGCAAGGCTGTGCCGCCCTGGAAGGTCAAGGTCTGAAAGGCATCGGTCTCAAGCATGCCCTGGAGGATCTCGCAGTGTAGGAGTTCCTTCAGCACCGCGTCCACGTGGCCTCCCTGGGCCCTGGCGTTCGCCTCGGCAAGATTGCGCAAGGAACCTAGGTCCGGCCCAGTCATTGGGCCATCTCGGGCAGCTCGAGGAGATCCAGATTGCGCCCCACGTTGCGCAGGTCGGACTGGGCACGTTCGGGACTCGCGACGTAGCAGCCCCGTGTCGGGTCGAAGGAGATCCCCTCCATCCCTTTGGCGCACCTCGAGTGGGTGAACTCGATGACGCCGTAGGGCGTGCCTAGGAGTCTGCTAAGCAACGCGGCATCCAAAAGGCACGCGGCATCCAGCCCGGGGCCGATGGGCGCTCGGGCTCGCCGGTTGGCGGAATCCCGTCTTCGATCTACAAAGGTTAGGGGCGGTTAAAGCACCATTAACCCTGGTCAAGTAGAATATGTTTATGTTAGGACGCGAAAAGATCCAGGCCGAACTGACGGATACGGAGGCCTTCTGCGCCAAGCTCCTGAAGCCCGGATCGGTCTATGAGTTCCTCGCCAATCACCGCAGGGAGCTCTTCGCCGATGAGCACTTCGTCGACCTCTACCCCTCCGGCACCGGGCGACCCTCCATACCCGCCTCGCGGGTGGCCTCCATCATGGTGCTCCAGATCCTGGAGGGCCTCTCGGATCGGGAGGCCATGGAGCAGGTGAGATCCAACCTCTACTGGAAGATGGCGCTCGGGGTTCCCCTGGACTACGAAGGGTTCTCCCCCAACGTGCTCACCCTGTGGAGGAACCGCATCGCCGCCTCCGAAGCCCCCAACCGCATCTTTGACATCGTGGCCCAGGTGGTGGAAGCCACCGGGTTGATCCGCTCCAGGAACAAAAGGGCGCTCGACTCGACCGTGCTTGCCGACGCAGTCGCCACCCAGGACACCTTCACCCAGATCATCGCCCAGATCCGCCGGGTTAGAAGGGCCATCCCCGCCCTTTCCAAAGTTGAGCTCACCGCCAGCTTCGACTACGGGTCAAAGGACAGAAAGCCCGACATCGACTACTCCGATGAAAACCAGAGGTCCCGAGCCGTCACCGAACTCATCGGCGACGCCAATGCCCTGATCAAGGCAGGTGAGGGTCTGTCCCTTGACCAGTCCGGCCAGGAGGCTATCGGGCTCTTGGCCCTGGTCGCCGGGCAGGACGTGGAGATCGTCGATGAAGTGACCGGAAGATTCGCCATCGCCAAGAAGGTGGCCCGCGACCGGGTGGTCTCGGTGGTGGATCCCGCCTCGCGCCACGCCCACAAATCCCGCCGTAGCTACCTGGATGGCTACAAGGGCCATATCTCGGTGGAGCCCGATACCGAAGTGGTGGCAAAGACCGCCTTCACCAAAGGCAACGAGCCCGATGCCGCCTCGGCCAAGGCTCTCCTTGAGGAGGAGCAAGAACCGGTCATCGTCTACGGCGACACCGGTTACTCCTCTGCTCAGCTCCGCGGCGATCTGCAAAGAGGGGGCCACTCAGCGGTGATCAAGTGCCATCCCCTCTCCATGGCGGTGCCGGGTGGATTCAGCGTCGACGACTTCGAAGTGGACGAAGAGGCCGGGGTGCTCACCTGCCCGGCGGGGAACACCACCGCTATCTCCGCCAAGGGACGGGCCTCCTTCGAGCGCCACTGTACCGGCTGCCCCCTGCGGGAGCGCTGCACCAGATCCAAGCGCGGCAGGGTGGTGAAGGTCGACTCCGGCAGCCTCATCAACCGTTCGGCCCGCCGGCACTTCGCAGATCCCGCCGTCAGGGCCGACTACAACGCCAACCGCCCCACCGTAGAGCGCATCCACGCCCAGATGAAGCGGAAGCTGAACTCTTCCAAGGTGCGATACCGCGGCATCGTCAAGAACGCCATGTACTACTCGGCAATCGCGGCAGCCTGGAATCTGCGGGTGCTCCTGAGAAACGGGCTAACCCGCCACGGGGGCCAATGGGTGCTGGCCTCCGGGTAGCCAAGGTGCCCCAAGAGGGGTCCATCCCGGCCGAAACCGGCCCTCAAAGGGTCGGAACAGGCCGAAGTCGCTGAACATCTGCGCCCAACACCGCCCAAGAATGCGGGGGTCAGCCATCCACCGCCTGGGCCGCGGCCGCTACCTGGGTGTGAGACACCGTAGAGGGACTTGCTGAGCAGGCTCCTAGGAGCACCCGCAGCATCTCGGCGGGATCCCAGCGCTGGGCACGGGCGGTGATGGCCACCTCGCGCAGCTCCTCACGCACGTATTTCAGCCTGAGGCGCCTGCACAGTGCGGCCAGTTCCTCATAGAGGACCTCCTGGGTGCTCATGAGCCGAACCCCTCCCAGGAGGAGGTGCCCGATTGCAGGGTGGCGGGCGGTGTCTGGGGCATCGGCGGCGGCGGCGGGGACTCAAGTATCGAGAGCAGATCCGTGCCGGCGAAGCGGTGAAGGATGGCCGCCTCCCCGAGAGCGGCGTCCACCTTGTCGGTACCGTACACCTTGGCCAGATCGACCGCCTCTTGCATCTTGGCCCTCATCCTTTTGACCCCGGCCCCGGCAGCCTCGGTCAGCCAGCGCGCCGCCCCGGTCCCAAGGGCCAAAAAGGCGGCTTCGGAGGCCGAGGTGGCCCGTGGCGGGCGAGCCTGCGGAGAGCGGGGGCGGGGGTCGTAGTGCTCGTCCTTGATGGAGGCGCCTCCGGCGGGACGTGCATTGTGCCGAGCCACCTCGGAAGTGACGGCTCCCTCGCGGTGGGTGATGATGATCTCTCCCGCGCTCTCGCGCACCCACACCTTCTCCCCCGACAGGCGCGCCGGCACCGAGTAGCGGGCCCCGTGCCAGGAGACCGTGGCCGACCAGGAGACGCCCCGGCTAAGTCCGAAGGCTTCGCGGTAGGGCTCACCGGGCACCTGGTGCAGTGAAGCCCGCTCTACCTCCAGGCGCTCGGCGGGCACGGCCCTGGTGACCGAGTGCACCCGGTGGTTCACCTTGGCGCAGAACTCGGCACAGGCCGCAGCCAGCTCCTCGTAGCTGTGGTACTCCTCGGCCAGATTGGCCTGAGTGGGGACCAGATCCGCCTTGGCCACCCCCACGGCCCGTTCGGCTCCACCTTTCGATTCTGGATCGTAGGGGACACAGGTGGCCAGGGTGAAGCCGTAGTAGAGGGCGGCGGCCGCCATGGTCTGGTTGCGCACCGCCACGTTGGCAATGTGCTCGCTGGTGACGGTCTTTTCGTTGTCGGTCAGCACATAGGTCGTAACTCCGCCGATCAGGCGGAAGGTGCTATCCAGTGCCCCGATCACCTCGGGGAGCGAGCGGTCCTGGATGGGAAAGACCACCCGGAACCGGCTCCAGGCCAGCCAGGCCACGAACAGCGTCGTGCGCTCACCGGCAACCGCCGGCCCGGTGGCGAAGTCGTACTGCAGCCACAGCCCCGGCTCGGTGATCCAGGGCTTGTAGATGCGGTGGGTCCTCTTGTGGAACCGATGCTTCAGCTCCGCCACCACCCTTCGGGTGGTGCGCTCCGAGCCGGCGTATCCCATCCCG
>JAKAEN010000097.1 GCA_021818355.1 Actinomycetes bacterium
TTTGTCAACTCCGGGTTGTTTCTCCTCGAAATCGGCGAAGCATTTCTCCCCAATTGGCTGCCTGCTTTCCGACCGCCTGCCAACGTCCGCTAGGCTGAGTCGGACCTCTGGAGGAGGCCCGCTCGCCGCTTGTCTTTCAGCCTGTAGCTCTCGCCTCGGATGTTGATCGTCACCGAGTGGTGGAGCAACCGATCGAGGATCGCCGAGGCGATCGCCACCTCCGGGAACAGGCTCGCCCAGTCCCCGTAGCTCTTGTTCGACGTCATTATATGGAATATGGCCAAGTCGTCGTGTCATGGTTGGTGTCTGGTACATGCGCTCAGTTCCTTGGGTGTTTGTCCCGATGGAGTAGGTCGCTCGGCAAGGCGTGCTGCCAGTCGGTCAAGGGCCGCCAGGTCTCCGTCGACCGCCGCTCTCTCGCTGTCGGTCAGTGGTACCTCCTGCAGGAGCCTCAGCAGGCTCGACTTCGCCTGAAGCAGCTGAGTGTGGTTTGACTCCTTCGGGTCGTAGAAGTCGCACTTCGGACAGGCCATCCGATGGGGACACTGCTCGAAGAACTCGTAGCGGCAGAGCCCGTGACCCAGGTCGTAGTAGCGCCAGGGCTCACCCGCAGCAGCGGCAGCATTCTTGACCGCGTCCTGGTCGATGAGCACCTCGATGGCTCGGACGTTGCGGGCGAAGTAGCCGGCGTCGGCGTAGGCCCTGGCTAGCCTCGTCGGCTCGAGGGCCACGTAGTTGCGAGTGGTCACCGGCGAGCGGTGGCCGAGCCAGGCTTGGAGCTCGAACAGCGACATCGGCTCGCGGGCATTGAAGAGCTGACTGGCAATCGTCGAGCGGGCGCGGTGGCTGGTGATCGATCCTCGGACGTCCCGCAGCGGCACCTGAGCCTTGCGACACAGGATCGGGATGAGGCCGTTGTTGATGTACTCCCGGGGCACCGGGCGGGCGCGGTAGCAGAACAGGAACTCGGCAAGCTCGCCGGTCTTGCGGTCGGGGAAGCTCGGCTGAGCCGGCCGAATCTTCTCCCAAGCCAGGATCGCCTCGCCGACCGCCGTGTCGACGGGCTTGGCGAAGGCAGTCCCGGTCTTGTTGACCGGGACATCGAGCAGGCAGACGGCGTTGCGGGGTAGGGTCTCCCCGGTGGACGGGACAGTGACGTCGTCCTGCTGCCAGCGAATGCACCCGACCCGCAGGCGCACGATCTCGTCGCTGCGAAGTCCCGCGAAGAGCCAGACCAGGGCGAGCGCTCGCAGCAGCTCGACGGGGTAGTAGAGGCAAGACGTGCCCCGCGGCAGATCCTCGACGCTCAGGTTGAGCCCCGCACCGAGGAGTCTGGCCCAAATCTCTGGGGCGATCGTGCGCGGCGAGGGACCGATGAGTGCCTTGACGCTCCGCGGCGGGGCGAAGACTCGCCAGGGGTCGAGTCGGGTCGGAATCAAGCCCCACTCCTGAAGGTCACGGAAGAAGACCCGCACCGCGCCGATGTAGGCGCTCTTGGTCCGAGGGGCGATCGGCTGGCCTCGCCTGGCCCCTGCTCGGCTCTGGTAGCGGGGGCCGATGTGGTCGCCGACGTGCATCCGATCGACCGCCGCGACGTACTCGATGCCCAGTCCGCGATCCCATTGCTCGGGACTTCTGACCTCGGGATGGCAGGCTTGGAGCCAGCGCCCAACCTTGAGCAGGCAGCCGCCGACGTGCCGACGGGTGTAGTGGGTAAGCGTCGAGGTGCTCTCCCAACGCTCGACCCAGCCTCGCCACTCCGGATGGACCTGATCGGAATCGCCAATGCCGCCAGCGTCAATGCTGTCAGTGTCGGTGCTGTCAGTATCGGTGCTGGCCAGTTCCGACGGGCTATCTGCTGCTCCAGCGGAGGCGCAGGGAGCAGCAGAGGCGTAAGGAGCCGTTGGGAGGGGGCTCGGGAGTATGCCGAGGGCCGCCAAGGCTCGGCCGACGTCGTAGACACGGGCGCGGCGCTCCTTCGAGTCGACCTGGCGGCGGAACTCTTCAAGGTACTCGGCCGTCAGGTCCTGGAGGCGGGGACTGCGGTTGAGCAGCAGGAGCTCGCAGAGAGTGGCGCCGTGGGCGATGGCACCCGACCTGGAGTAGCCCCAGCCCTGAAGCACCCCGAGGACCGCCGAGACCGCCGCCTCGACCGCCTGGTGCCCGAAGATCTTCCTGGCCAGGGCCTCTCGCTTGAAGTCGCCCAGCGCCCAGAGGTCCAACGGACAGTCAAGCAGGTAGGCCGCGGCGATCATGTACTGGCGGGCACCGCCCTCGACCTGGACGCCGTGCTCCTGGTAGAAGGCGGCCTGAGTCGTGCCCAGCACCCGAGTCCAGGTCTCCGAGTCCCAGCTCCAGAACGCTCGGTGCTCGCGCTGACAGGCCCTGAGCAGGATGCTGACGGCAATGTCCTTGTAGCGCTCGCTCCCGTCGACCACGGCCATCGCCTCTCGCAGCGGCCCGACCAGTCGGCGGAGTCTCTTCTGGATGCTCCTGGCTGGCGCCAGTCGGCTGGCACCCCAGCGGTAGCGGCTGGCCACGAGCTCGCGTAGCGCGGTCTGCTCGTCGACGGCCAGGTCGGCGCTGCGCTCGCAACGCTCGAGCGCGCGGCGATCCAGAGGTGAGACCCATCCCGCCTCGAGTGGTTGCCCGGCAGCGGTCGGAGACCTCATACGGGCGCCTCCGACTTCAGGAGAGCCTCCCGGAGACTCTCGGCGCGCCTCGCGTGAATCTGAGCCATCCCCTGGGCCAACTTGCGAGCGAGGTCCCGCCCCGAGAGGTGGATGTACTGCTGAGTCGTCTCGGGGTTGCGGTGGCCAGCGAAGGCGGCGATCTCGTGGAGGTCCCAGCCAGCGCGGGCAAGGTCGGTGAGGCAGAGGTGGCGGAGCGTGTGGGTCGAGAACTGGGGGAGGTCAGCTCGATCGGCGATCGCCCTCACGACCTTGGACCAGGTCCAGAGCGTGATCGGCGAGGCTTTGTTGCGGCGCGACTCTGACAGGAAGAGCGGGCCGCGACTCTGAGCCAGGTCGTGCCGATGGGCGAGGTAGGCCTTGAGCAGTTCGCCACTGGAAGCCGAATAGGGCACGACGCGCTCGCGTTTGCCCTTGGTCGTCTCGGCGCGGATGCGGAGCGTCCGATGAGCCGGGTCGATGTCGTCGGATCGAAGCGAGCAGAGCTCCTCGCGGCGCAAGCCAGCGTCATAGGCGAGCCCGATCATGCAGCGGTTGCGGATCGGCTCCTGCTTGGCGGCCTGAAGGAAGGCGAGCCACTGCTCGTCGCTGGGGATCCAGGGGAGCTTCTTGAAGCGGGGTAGGAGCCCGCGATCGGCTCTGCCACCAAAGGCCTTGCCCGGCGTGTAGCGGCCTCGGCCGACCGGATTGGTTTCGCGCAGGCCCTCCTCGATCAGGTAGTCGAAGAAGAGCCGAACGGCGGTGAGGCGCTGTTGAAGAGTGGCGTTTGAGAGCCCGACTCCCGAGTCGAGGCGGAGGACGTTCTGGCCCCGAGTGCTCGGGCGGCGTCGCAAGTCGCCGACGTAGCGGGCGATCTCGTCGCGGCTGGCCTGGGGAGCTTGGATGCCGTTCTGCCCGCAGTAGGCCAGGAAGTCCTCGACGGCGCGACCGTAGGCATCGACGGTGTTGGGGGCCAGGCCGAGAAGGACCTGAGTCTCGAGCCAGCGTCTGGCCACGAAGTCCTGGGCGATGAAGGGATAGCGCTCCCAGCGAATCTCGGCCGGGTCGAGCATTCTAGCCACCCCCATCTGTCAAGCCAAGCCCTCAGCCTGCAGGCAGGCTGTAGCTTGCTCGGTCTGGAGGCAGCTTACCACACCCGGAGATTCCAAGTAACTTATAGCACGATCGAGCTTCTCTCGTACCTTCTCGACACCAGTTCGAAGAACCAGTTTGCCGCCTGACGGTCCAATGGCAGATAGCCCACCTCATCGATCACCAGGAGCTTCGGCCTGATGAGGGTCGTCATCTTCGCCGACGCCGGCTCGGGACCACTCGAGAGGTAGTCGATCAGGTGCTGGAGTGTCACGAAGTAGGCGGTGTAGCCCTTGGCGATCGCCTCGAGGGCCAAGGCGACGGCGATGTGGCTCTTGCCGACGCCTGGCGGACCCAAGAGCAGCACGTTCGACGCGCTCTCGACAAACCGCAGCGTCAAGAGCTCGGCGACCTGCTTCTTGTCGAGGCTCGGCTGGAAGCCATAGTCGAAGTCGCTCATCGTCTTGTGGTAGGGCAGGTGGGCGAGCTTGGTCTTGATCGCGACGTTTCGCTCGAAGCGCGCCGTGAGCTCCTCCTGGAGCAGCTGGTCGAGGAAATCGAGGTAGCTCACCTGACTCGCGCCCGCCTCTTCGAGGGCTCGTCCGAGCACGTCCGAGATCCGATCGAGCTTGAGCCGTTCCAGCGAGAGTCGGACCCGCTCCTCAACCAAGGCTGGCACAGGCCACCTCCTCGTAGACCGAGAGGTCCCTTGTCTCGACCTCGGGCGAGGCGCGCCTCAGCAACCGAAGCAGCGTCGCACCGCCCGTCGACTCGCCATTTCCAAGCCCGTCCCCAGCCTCGTCGGCAGGTCCCAAGGGCTGATCCAGAGGACTGAAGATCGGGCTCATCGATCCAGCCAGCTCAGCCACCAGCACTCGGCCGTCCTTGGCCCGAAGCGTGAGTTTGCCCGCGAGGCTCTCGGAGACCTCGACCTCCGAGAGTGCCTCGGCGAGCCCGACCTGGTAGAGGGCGCCTCGGTACGAGAGTCGGCCATCGCGGCCAACTCGTCGGATCGAGTGATAGTCGGTGTCGAACCGCGGCTGCCCCGCGAGCTTGCCCAAGAGCGGCAGTTCGTCGGCGAGACGCTTGGCGACGACCTCACCGTGCGTGCCGTGGATACGCTGGTTCGCCACTCCCTCCGCCCAGGCTTTCGCGCGCTCGTTCAGCCCGACTAGGTCGAGCGTGGCGGCCGCGACCTCGTGGGCGACTCTCACCCAGAAGTTCTCCCGAACGTAGCCGACGGCTCGCTCGACCTTGCCCTTGGTCCTCGCCCGGTAGGGCTGACAGAACCGCGGGCTGAAGCCATAGAAGAGCCCGAACTCAGAGAAGCGCGGCGGCAGGATCGGCGTGCCGTCCACGGTCCGTCCGAGGATCGCCGTCTTGAGGTTGTCGTAGAGGATCGTCTCCGGGATACCGAGCGCGGCAAACGCCTGGAGGTGGCACTCGAGGAAGTGCTCGAGGTCGCAGGAGGTCGTGAACTCGAGGTAACAAGCCCTCGAGTAGCCGAGGGTGAACACGAAGCCGTAGAGCTTCTTCCAGCGCTTCTCCCGAGGATCGAAGACCTTGCCGAAAGACGCCCAGTCGACCTGGGCTTGCTTGCCAGGAAGCGTCTCGAAGCGGGCCGTCGCCTCAGCTTTGCGGACGCGCTCTCTGCGGATCGGCGTCAGGAAGTGGCTGAGGATCGAGCTCTTGCCCGTGTAGCCCTGTTTCGTGATCTCCTCGAGGAGAACGCTGCCGTTGAGGCAGCCCTCATCGATCCGTTGGAGCAGGTACTCTCGGAAAGGCTCGAGCTTCCCCTGCTTCCGCTTGCCCTTGTTGCCGTGCGGCCGAGGCCACTTGCCCTGAAGCACCTGCCTGATCGTCTTGCGGTCGTGGCCGGTCTGCCTGGCGATCTCGCTAAGCGACACCCGCCTCTTGGCCAGCTCCCGAATCGCGACCCATTCCTCCACCCTGAGCACTCCTTCCCTCCCAACCTGTGCTGGTCGGGAGTCTACTCACCTGGGGAGAAATCATTCGCGGATTTCGAGGATTATCTCACCGGCGCTGACAACTGGCTGACCGTCATCTTGCGGTCCGCTTCGAGGAGGCCCTGATTCGCCTGTCCTCGGAGTTCAGCCATCCGATCGTCGGCGAACTTCTTCGAGCCGTGGACGGTCTCAGTAACGCGCCGCCGCCTGCCGCTGATCGGATCGACGCCGATGTCAACGGTTAGGCGCCAGGTATTCTCACCGCGCTTCTCAAGGCCGCCGCTGCGCCGTGTCATCGTCGTCCCCTTATTCTGATCCGAAGTCGAGCAGTCCAGCTTGGGGCGACCGCTCCTCCTGCTCAAGCCGCTGGACGAGGTCGAGTACCTCTATCCTCTGGTCCTTCGGCAGCCGGCTTAACAGCCGGCGGACCCCACGAACCACGCTATCGAACTCGGACTCCTGGTGACTTGACTTCCAGGCAGCGGAACGACACCTCTGTGAGCAGTAGCGGGCGGCCTCGCGAGCCCCGAAGGGCTTGCCACACCATTGGCAAGTCTGGGTTCTGATTGGTCGCCTGGCACTCAGGAGTCGGGCGGCCTCGGCGGCGTCTTGCTCGGACATCTGCCACCTCCCGGCGACAGTATAGCATACAGATACAGCAACAGCAACGCAGCCATTGCCACAAGTGTATGCTATACTAGCACGTGGCTGGTTGGCAGGCCGGCGGAGGGATGGAACGTTGGACAGATACGCGGGCTGCCTTCTTGGAGGCGCAGTGGGTGATGCCCTCGGCGCGCCAGTAGAGTTCCTGAGCCTCGGCGAGATTCACCGTAGGTTCGGCACGGCAGGGATCGTCGACTTCGCGCCGGCCTACGGCAAGCTCGGGGCGATCACCGACGACACCCAGATGACGCTCTTCACCGCAGAGGGCATGCTGCGATCCTACGTGCGCGCAAAGCTTCGCGGAATTTGTGCGATCCCGACCGTTGTTTGCCACGCGTATCTTCGGTGGCTGCTGACCCAGGGTATGACTCCGAGAAACCCAACGTTGCATGTTCACACGAGCGGTTGGCTCTGGACCGAAAAGATTCTCCATCAACAACGCGCGCCAGGAAATACCTGCATTGCCGCTCTGATGGCGCGCGACCGTGCGAGCAGTATTCGGGCCGAAAACAACAGCAAAGGTGCGGGCGGAATCATGCGCGTCGCACCAGTGGCCATGATGTTCGCCGGCCAATCAGACCACGCGGTCGAGGTTTTCACCATTGGAAAGGAAACCGCGTGGCTCACCCACGGACACCCCACCGGCTACCTTTCAGCGGGCGCTTTCGCCGTCATCCTGCACGCGCTCCTGTGCGACGACACTTTTGAATCCGGAATCGAACGCGCCAGAGCGTTCCTATCGGCTGAGGCCGATAGCGCGGAAACGATCGCCGCCATTGACCTTTCCCTCGCGCTTGCGGAAAGCGAGCGAAATCCGGAACGAGCGCTTGCGCGTATTGGCGGCGCATGGGTTGCCGAAGAGGCATTGGCTGCGTCAGTCTACTGCACCCTGCTCGCCGAGGACTTCGCGAGCGGTGTACGCATGGCGGTCAACCATGACGGCGACTCCGATACGACAGGATCTCTTACTGGTCAACTCTTGGGCGCGATTCTCGGCGAACATTCGATTCCCAAGCCCTGGCTCGAGGCGCTTGAGGCGCGAGAAGTGATCGCACAAGTCGCCAACGATTTGTGCGAATACCGCAACTGGAAACTCGACGACAGTGGAGACGACGCTGAACGCGTGATTGAAGAGCGATACCCGGGCGGGTAATTGCCGAGTTGCCATGGCGTGGCCACTCGATGCTGCACCATCCGTTACCCACCGTTCCAATTCCGCTCCAACCCAGGGACCTACCGCAGCACAGCGCTTCGTCGCAATGTGTGCAGGCCACCCCTAGCCTACCGTGACGTTGAGCATTTTACTGCGAAACGCGAACTTTCGTCGCATGTGCCGCCTAGCGTCTTCCGTCGACACAACCAGTTTCATACTACGGCAAGGGACGACGTCCATTTTCAGGTGCCGACGGATCGACTTCAAAAATCGTCGCCCCCCATGAAAGGCCCCGTGCAAACTCTTTACCTCACTAATGGGAGATCCGTGATCCGACGCAATAGGGGACATAAGGGATGCCTGCGGCCATCGTGTCAATCCAGCGCAAATTCAGCCACTTAGGCCGCACTGACGCATCCGAAACACCACTTCCAGCCGCCGGATGAGGACTCGTGTGGATCGCCGACGTGCAGTCGAGGGGAGACCGTGTTCTTTAATTCCTGGATACGCCCGAGCAGTCGCTGCGACGACGTTTCACACACGAGAACAGCCACGTAGACTGGGACGTGATCTTTTAGCACGCCGGCTTTCTCTAGATCATCTCGGATCATGGTCGCTTGACTGCCTTCCGCAAACTTCTTCACCTCAATGATGGCTACCGGAACATCGCTCTGGTACAGAACGATGTCTGCACGCAAGCCCTCAAGGCGTTTAGATTCGCTGGCTGGCAGCGTCAAGCGAAGATCCTTCTCTGCCAGCTGATAGTAGTAACGTTCGACCTTGGCATTCAATTTAAGCGATCGATGCAAATGCCGCGCCATCGCGCAAGACAGATACACCTCCCGGTATTGGTCCTCGACGTCCAAGCCCGAAACCTCCTTGTACTCGGCAACCGCCGCTTCGCCAGCAGCGCATATTTCCGCCGACATATCTCTCATGATCCAGTCTCCATATTGGCCCAATCGTATGGGCCAACGTAACAGGCGCCACCGTATGGCGCCCAGTCGAACGCCAGCCTGCAAAGCGTAACGGTCATTGCGGACATCCGCAACGCCCGCGCGGATTCGCTGCCGCCCTAGGGATGAAGATCTGCACCGGCGGCGCGGTTCAATACTCAGCCGTCTTCGCTGTCCGCCCAGCTACTTCTCTACGCCACGATCCTTTCCACCAAGGCATCGTGAAAGTTGATGCCGGAACGACATATGCGACGCATATCGTCGCATTTCGGTTGCATCATCGACTCCGATCACTCCCGGAGACAGCGATGCCAAAGCGCCCTTTCCAATACAAGGATCCGAACGTCAAGCCGGACCCGCTTGTCAAGCTCTGGATGCTGCGCGCGATCGTGCCGATGGGTGGGCTGCGCATGCTGTTGCAACGGTCGGCCCGGGTAGCTGAGATCTTCGCCGCGCTCGGGGTAGAAGAGGACGCGGAGTGGGAAGACTTGCCGATCGGGCAGCGCATCCACCACCTCTTGCCGCCGCTCAAGACGCTCTGGCAGGAGACAGAACGGACCGCGGCACGGCACCCCGGACCGCGTGCCTTGGTTGCGAATCTCCGGCGCCTTTCCGGTTCACTGGGGTTCGACGACATCGATACCCGCCTGCTGCTCTGGGCCTGCCTGGTGGCGAGCCACAGCGTGCTGGGCGAAGCGCTCGAAGGGCTGGGGCGGCATTCGTCGGAAACGGCGGTAAGCGCACTCGCGCGGATTCTGGACCTCCCGGCGGGCGACGTGCGCCGGGCACTTGCTCCCAACGCCGCGCTCCCCCGCAGCGGACTGCTCCGGCTCGTCGGCGGCGAACTCATGGACCTGAACGACAAGCTGACGCTGATCGACGGCGATTTCCACGAAACGATCCAGATCCCCCACGTCGATCCACTGCA